>CAZSJB010000247.1:0-5296 GCA_964606625.1 uncultured Tepidisphaeraceae bacterium
TGCCAGAACATCCTGGTGGAAGATTGCACCTTCCGCTGGAACAACTGGGGCGGAGCCGGCCTGGGTCAGTCGAACAAGGTGTGCTATCGCCGCAATGTATCGGTCCATAACGGCGCGACCGGCATGGGCGGGTGGCAGATCACCGATCTGCTCTGGGAAGACAATGAAACGTCCTACAACAACTGGCGCGGCATGAGCGGCGGGTTCGACAACTGGGCGACGCAGGGCGTCAAGCTCATGTATGTCAACTACGGGACGATCCGTCGCCACCGTGCCATCGGCAACCAGGCCCATGGTTTCTGGTTCGACACCGATATCCGGCACGTCGTGGTTGAGAACTGCTACTGGTCGAACAATCGCCGTGCAGGGACGTTCATCGAAGCCTGCCATGGACCGTTGATCGTGCGCAACACCGTCTGTGCCAACAACAATCAGGGCGTTCTTGGCGCCAACTCAGCCAACATCACGCTCGAGAACTGCGTGATTTACGGCAACAAGTCGGCACAACTGGTCATGTCAGGCCGGCGTGACCGGGCGGAAAAGAACTTCATCACCGGCGAAGTCAGTGTCATCAACATGGACAACTGGACGCTGAGGGGCAACACCGTGGTGGCGACGGGGCCTGCGTCGCAACTGTTTACCGTCAGTGCGCAGGCGTCGCCGGAGTTTCTCGCGACCTTCAAAGCCGACAACAACATCTACCATCATCCCGAGGCGGGTCGCGGATTCAGCATCGGCAGTGGTGCAATCACCCTGGAGATGTGGCAGGCCGTCACGGGGCAGGACCTTACTTCCTTTGCGGTTGGCCGTCGGGGGGCTACAGCACCGCCGACGGGAGCTACCGTCGAGGCGCTCGAGCAAGTGGTCCTCAAGCAGCGCGATGACAACTGGGCGGACACTTATCCTCTGACCCAGGGCGTATCTGAGGGGCAGTGGCACCAGGTGGATCTGAGCAGCTTCGCCAATCGTGCCTTCACGGGGCCCAACGGCTGGCTTGGCCGCAATGGCGCGTTGCATCACATGCCGCGCGGCATCCAGCGCATTCATGGAGTGCCGTTCCAGATTATCGAAGACGAGCAGGCTGCCATCCTGCTGGCAACCAATCGCATCAGCAAGACGGAAGAACGTGATGATCCGCTGAGCGTCACTGTTCCGGTCGGTCAGAAGGTGCAGGCGATGTACGTGCTCCACGCAGCCGCATGGGCCACGGAGCACGAGAAGATCGGCCAGTACACCTTCCAGTACACCGATGGCACGCAGGAAACCGTGGACATCGTCACCTTCGGTCAAGGCAGTGAACACTACGACATTGTTCATCGTCTCAGCCGTGAGTCGAACATCCAGGATTGGTATCCCACCATGATGCAGTTCGACAACGAGGATGCGCGCCAGGTCCTGATTATCGATTCAGACAAACCCCTGAACTACAACCGCTATCTGTACACCCTCCAGTGGCGCAACCCGCATCCGGACAAGGAAGTGCAGTCGGTTGAGATCAGTGTGAATCCGGACCAGGATCCGGCCCTGTTCGTGCTTGCCATGACTGCGTTGAAGGCGCAGTAGTGGCACATCGGAATTGCCCGCGGCTGTTGGTGGCCGCGGGCCGATGCCACGAGGATCCAATGGCCCCTGCGGAGGACTGAATAGAATTGACGGATTGCAGCCAAAAGTTGCCTGGAGCGCGTTCAGGGAGTTTGACAGCCGTTTTGAGGTCGGCAGCTCCCATGCCCGGAAGGCCACATGTGACGACTATGTTGGCCGACCCGGTGTTGCCGGCTTGCGAAGCAGCGCTGACTGTGGAAGAAGTTCGGATTGCGTTCCTGCACGTCAATAACGCTCACATGCAGATCAACTCCCCCGCGAACAGCAGCGGTCAAGGCGTCGACGGGTGCGCCTGTCGAATGACAGCGGTGGAACCCGAATCGCTAACGCCACCATCCCACTGGACCACGCCATGCTAGGCCACTTCAGTATGAAGCGAATCCCGCTCGCTACACTGTATTGGCGGGCGCTGGTGCGTCGTAGGATTGTCCAAGCTCCCATTTGTTGAAGGTGCTGCTCCAATGATGACAAAAAAGCCGAACATCCTGATCTTCATGACCGATTCAACCCAGGTGGGCCACTTGGGTTGTTATGGCGATCGGATGTCGTTGACACCCAATCTGGATCGCCTGGCGAGGGAGGGGATGCGTTTTGATCGTGCGTACGCGACCTCGCCGATCTGCCACCCCGCTCGCAGCGCACTGTTGACCGGCCTGTATCCCCATGCCAACGGCACACTTTCCAATCACTCCAATCGTGCGCGCAACCATTGGGCGATGACACTTGACCGCGATCTGCCAACAACCTATTCGATGCTGCACCAGGCGGGATACCGTTGCGGACTGGCGACGCAGAATCAGGGCCTGAATCCAAAGGACATTGACGACCTTCGCTCCGGATATGCCGTCTTCAAGCAGGCGATGCGCGCCCAGGGCTACAGCACCGGCGAGCCGTTGAACACACCCGGCCGCCCGCTGGAGGGCATGCCTCTGGAAAACCCCGAGCATATTCGTGATCGGCAATATGTTCGGGATGGTCTGGAACTGCTGACGCAGTACGCCAAGCTGGATCGTCCCTGGATCCTCTCCATCGAACTGGATGGGCCTCATCCACCCTGTCTTCCGCTGAAGTATTACTATGACCGTATCGATCCGGAATCGATCGAGTTGCCCGCAAGCCTGCGAGACTCGCTTCAGGATCGCGCCCCCCGTCATCGCCGCGCCCGCGCCGCTGGCGGCATCGACCAGTGGGATGATGCCCGCTGGCGCAACGCGCTGCGGCTGTACCGCGCCCAGATCGCTATGAACGATGCGATGCTGGGAGAGGTTCTGCAGCGGCTGAGCGATCTGGGGCTTGAAGAAGATACGCTGGTAATCTTCAGCTCCGACCACGGAGATCTGATGGGGCATCATGGGATGCTCACCAAGTATGGTCCCACGATGGACGAAACCATTCTGCGCATACCCCTGGTCATGCGCTGGCCTGGTCGTATTCGGCCTGGAAGTGCCTGCAATCGTTTTGTCAGCTCCACCGACTGGCTGCCGACTGTCTGTGAGCTGGCGGGCATCGATTCGCCGGTCGTTCACGGGCGATCCTTGGTACCGCTGCTCAAGGGGGAAACGCCCTGCGACTGGCGGCAGGGGATTGCCGGCACCTTCTACGGCGACGGCAACCGCCCTTATACGCTGCGGTCGTATCGCGATGAGCACTTCAAGTATGTGTGGGATCCCTATGGTATGGACGAGTTCTATGATATGCGGGCCGATCCGGGGGAACGAAAAAATCTGATTCGCGATCCGCAGATGCGAACGCGAGTCTGTGAGTATGCCGAGAAAATGGCAGAGGAGCTTCGCCGGCTGGACGATCCGGTGATGCAAGGCGGATTCTACGCCGTGCCTGCGGTGGGGAAGTGGATTGAAGATGGGACGCTGTGAAATGAATCCTCAACCGAAGAAGAATCTCCTGATCGAGTCAGTGATCACACCCCCGGTGGCAGCGGCTGATTTGCCAGCCAAGTCTTTCCTGCGCATCCTGATCCTCTCGGACTTGCACATCCCCTTTGGTCCTGCCCAAAAGCAGATGCTGCTGGCCGATCGAGCATTCCTTGAGGATCACGACTGGGTCGTCTTGCTGGGCGATATGACCGCTTGCTACGGCACGCCCGGTGAGTACGCCCACGTTCGGGAGTTCATTCATGCGCTGGATCGTCCATACAACGTCGTCAATGGTAATCACGAGTTCTGCTTTGCTCCCATCGACGACCACGACGAGGCCTACGGCAAGCGATTCGAGAAGAGCACGCCGGAAGTGCAGTGCGCCCAGCTTGAACGGTTTGAATCCTTTTACCGTCTTCCAAGCCGGTTTCAGATGTCGCAGCATCCGCTGGCGAGTTTCTGTCTGCTGGGCGTGGATACGCTGGGCGAGGGGGGGTGTGCGCTGCTGAATGCGGAGCATGAGGCGTGGCTGGCGCAGTCCCTGACGGAACTACAGGCGAATCCGGATCCGCTGCTGATTTTTTGCCATTACCCGTTAATGGATCCCCGGCTGGACCAGATTCGTTACTACAAGCCGGGCCATCGGCCCTATTACGCGCCCTCGTCACGCGTTTCTCGGGCATTAGCGAAGCGCTCTGCCGCGACGTTCTGGTTCTCGGGGCATGTTCACTTTGCGCCGGGTCATCCCCTCTGGGAACCTTATCAGACCGAACAGGGAATCTGGCAGATCCATTGCCCGGATGGCTGGGGTTTTGGGCGGCCTGATGATGAGAACTGGCGGCCTGCTCATCACGACGATCTGTTTGTTCGCAGCCTCGTGCTCGAACCGCATCGGCTGACCGTGCGGACCATCGATGTGAAGCGCGGCCAACTGGTGTCGGAGCAGCATTTGGCCACCAGCTCGTCTGCTACGGCGATGACAGCGTAGCGCGTCGCTCGCACGACAGTATCGCGTGGGGCGCAGGTCGCAATCTTCTCAATGTCGCACGTCAACCGGATGATTTTCCGTGTGATATCCCGCCCAGCGTGAGTTGCGCAGATCCCGTTCATTCAGTTCCGGCCTGGGCAGGCGGATGAGATCGCCATCACGCAGGTAGGGGGATTGGCGTTCGCGATGCCGTTGCACCATCAGCTCTCGCAGGTTGCGCCGAATATCGGCATGTTCGGGAGAACGGCCCAGATCCTTGAGTTCATAGGGATCCTGTGACAGGTTAAACAACTGCTCATCGCCGCCGTGGGGGTAGTACATGTACTTCCAGGTGCCGTCAGTGATCGAGAGATGCCACGGATCATCAACACAGCCAGCCGTTGACTCGATCACGGTGCGCGGCGCGATCTCACCGCGGGCCAGCGCAATGAGATCGAGACCGTCTGTTGTGGACGGAACCTGCCCACCGCCAGCCGTGACGAGCGTCGGCAGCAGATCCGCGAGGGTCACCAGGCTGTCGTTTATCGTTCCGTGTAGGCGATTGCTCCAGCTCTTGGGCAGGCGCAACACCATGGGCACGTGGGCGCTGACCTCATGAAAGAATCCCTTGTTGGCACCGTAATGGTCGCCGAGGTATTCGCCGTGGTCGCTGGTATAGAGGATGAGCGTCTCATCGAACAAACCCACATCCTGCAGGGCAGCCAGGACGCGTCCCATGTTGTAGTCACACTGCGTGATCAGCCCGTAGTACGCTGATCGCATCTCACGAATGACCTCGGGCGACCAGGTATCGGTGTACTGCGACTGCATCATGCGCCGGTAGGCTATCGGC
>CAZSJB010000248.1:0-5279 GCA_964606625.1 uncultured Tepidisphaeraceae bacterium
GTGATCTGCCAGTGCGCGCCCTGCACGCCATGGCACAACCCGATCGTCTTCACCTGGCCGTACTTGTTGCAGGCCCAGGTGTTCATCGCCATGGGGTTGGAATAGTTCAAAAACAGGACATCGGGCTTGGCCAGCTCGCGAATGTCGCGGCAGAACTCCAGCAAAGCGGGGATTGTCCGCTGAGCATACATGATCCCGCCGGCGCACAGCGTATCACCGACACACTGATCAACGCCGTACTTCAATGGAATGTCGATATCGAGCTGGAAGGCCTCCAGGCCGCCCTGGCGGATCGTGCAGATGACGTAATCGGCATCGGCGATGGCGGCACGGCGGTCGGTCGTGGCGTCGATGCGCGCCGGCAGGCGGTTGTGTTCGATGTCGCGCCGGCAGAGTTGCGTGACCATGTCGAGGTTGCGCTCGTTGATGTCCGTGAAGGCGAAGTGCGTATCCGCCAGCTCGGGTACTGCCAGCAGGTCACGCAGCAGGACGCGCGTGAATCCGATCGATCCGGCTCCGATCATGGCGATTTTGAGGGGCATGTCAGTTAGGTCCTAACGTAGTCGGGCGTAGCGGATCACGACGCATTCCGCGATCCGCAATGGCAGTTACAGAAGATACCGCGCGCGATTCGTCGCCCACTGGCCGAGGCGGTCCAGGAAAGGACGGTGTCGCCACAGATCCGGGTTGATCCGTTTAGCGAAGTTCACGTCATTTTCGAACAGCATTGACATCTGCTCGCCAAACTCCCTGGATCGCACGATCGCCGAGATCTCGCAGTTGTATTCAATGCTGCGGTAATCCAGGTTTGCCGATCCCAGGATGGTCAATTCCGAATCGATCACCAGTGACTTGGCGTGCAGCACCGCGTGACGCCGCTCGTAAATCTCGACGCCCGCATCCATCAGCCGGTCGTAGAACGACCGTGCTGCCAGCACCAGCAGATGGACATCGCATCGCTCCGGTAGCATCAGCCGAACGCGCACCCCGCGCCGCGCGGCATCGCACAGCGAATTGATCATCTCATCGGTTGGCGCGAAGTAGGCCATCGTCAACTCGATCTTTTTCCGTGCGCCCGACATCAGCCGGTGGAAAAACTGCGGCAGGGGCGCATGCGCGGAGGGCACCGACGCAATCACTCCAAGCTGGTCCGGTGGAATCACATCTTCACCTTCCAGCGACGGCTGATCATATCCCTGGACATTCTCAACCAGCTCCGCCTTGGCGATGCGGCCGCCGGTTCCGATGTAGCGCCACATGCGGATGAAAGCGCGCAGGAAAATGCGGGCGGCAGGGCCGATGATGCCCATGCCATTGTCGCGCCATGCTTCGCAGTCGGCAGACCCCAGCGACACCACCCACGAACCGGCGTACTCGCTGCCCACGTTCAGACCACCCAGCCCGGCGATGTGATCATCCACCACCAGCAGCTTGCGATGGTCGCGGTTGAACGGTCGCCAGCTGAAGCGGCATTCCCAGGGGCGAATCGGATGAAACGCCTGGATCCTCACACCGGCTCGGCGCATGTCCTGGAACATGCGCCGATCGCTGCTCATGGATCCGAACGAGTCGTAAATTACGTAGGTCTGCACCCCTTCGCGTGCCTTGGCGGACAACAGGTCAGCAAAAGCACGGCCGGTGGCGTCAGAGGCGAAGATGTAGGATTCAAGGCAGATGCGCTGCTTGGCCTGTCGGATGGCTTCGTAGGCTGCGTGCAGCGCTTCGCCATCTTTGTAGAGCTGGATGCGTGATCCGTCGCTGAGGCGCACCGGTGGAGGAACGATCCAGCCGTCGTCGTCTTCGCCGGGGGCGATGTTGATCCCCGGAGCAACACCCAGTTTCCGGGCCTGCTCCAGATCACAGGGTTCTATCATCACCTCAGGCGGGACAATCCCGCTCGATTGTTCGGTCATGATTGTCATCATAGAGCAAAACAGCCATTTTGCGGACAGGGCAATATGTTCAGCCGATGAGAGAAAACCTGGCTTCAAACCTCCCAGTTTGACGCGCAAAGCGTTGTCAGGAGACCGCTTCCCTGGGGTCTGCAACACGGACATGCCTGCTTCCGCGTGGCTTTCATGAGGATTGACAGTGTGCTGGTCGCGGCGTGCGCCTATGCTTGGTGAAGGGACGCGTGATTTTGCCACAGGGGCAGTGGGGCGGTTGTGAGCGATGCCGTTGACCGGTACAGTGGGCGCTCGGGTGTTAAATCCGCCGTATTTCCGCTGATTTTCCCGCCCAACAGGCAGTGAGGACCACATGGCACTGGATCGAGAACTGGTAATGAAGGCCCTGCGCACGGTGCAGGACCCTGAGCTGTTCAAAGACCTCGTCACGCTGAACATGGTCAAGGATGTTCGCATCGACGGGAACAACGTACATGTCGTG
This sequence comes from uncultured Tepidisphaeraceae bacterium, assembly GCA_964606625.1. Lineage (GTDB taxonomy): Bacteria > Planctomycetota > Phycisphaerae > Tepidisphaerales > Tepidisphaeraceae > CALEKX01. The sequence continues at coordinate 2,389 of CAZSJB010000248.1, forward strand.
ATCAACCTGACTACGCCGGCGTGTCCACTGAAGGACAAGATCAAAGCCGACGTTCAGCAGGCGGTGCGCGATGCGGGAGCGGAGCAGGTGGATGTGGAGTTCATCGCCACCACGCGCGGCCCGGCGGGACCCAAGCCGGATATCCTTCCGCAGGTGAAAAACGTCATTGCCGTGGGTGCGGGCAAGGGAGGCGTGGGCAAGAGCACCATCGCGGTGAATCTCGCTGTCGGGCTGGCCCGCCAAGGGGCAGCCGTCGGGCTGATGGACGGCGATATCTACGGGCCCTCTCTGCCAACCATGCTCGGCATCAAGGGCGCCGTTCCCACGGTGAAGGGCGCCAAGATCCTGCCATTTTATGTGCATGGCATCTACGCCGTCACCATCGGTGCGCTGGTTGAGCAGGACAAGCCCCTCATCTGGCGTGGCCCGATGGCGCATGGTGCCTTTAAACAGCTCTTTTCCGACAATACCGACTGGCCGGAGCTGGATTACCTCATCGTTGACCTGCCCCCCGGAACCGGCGACGTGCCGCTGACACTCTGCCAGTTGCTGCCGATCACCGGCGCCGTGGTTGTCGCCACGCCCCAGCAGGTGGCGCTGGATGACGCCATCCGCGCGGTACGGATGTTCCAGCAACTGGGTGTGCAGATGCTGGGGCTGGTCGAAAACATGAGCTACATGGTTGGTCCGGACGGCCAGCCGATTGACATCTTCGGTCGAGGTGGCACCGAGCGGGTTGCCCAGGAGCTGGGCCTGCCGCACCTGGGATCGCTGCCCTTGTTCCCCGAGCTGCGCGTCAACAGCGATGCGGGCAATCCCATCGCCAACTTCGAAACCAACCCGCAACTGGCCGACGCCCTGAACGATATCGTCAAGACGCTGGCGGCGCAGGTCAGCCTGCGGAACATGCAGTCCAGCGGACCGGAACTGACCATTCGCTAAGGGGCGCAATCCGGATGACTATCGGCGATTCGCTGCGTCGCGAGCTGGGGGTCTTTGGCGCGACGATGATGGGCCTGGGGTCGATCATCGGGACGGGGGTGTTCGTCAGCATTGGGGTGGGAGCTGGCATCGCCGGACCGGCGGTGATCCTGGCCATCGCGATCGCTGCGGTGGTTGCGACCTGTAACGCCCTCAACAGCGCACAGTTGGCAGCCGATCATCCGGTCAGCGGCGGAACCTACGAGTACGGCTATCGATACCTTCAGCCATGGCTGGGTTTCTCAGCCGGGTGGATGTTCCTGTGCGCCAAGAGTACCTCGGCTGCGACGGCGGCGCTGGGATTTTCCGGGTATCTGCTCAATGCGCTGGGACAGGGTCAGCCGCACCGCCAATGGCTGGTTGCGGTGGCGGTGGCTGTGGTGATCGGGCTGACAGCGGTGGTGCTCAGCGGGATCCGGCAGTCCAGCCGGGTGAACAGCGTGGTGGTGTCGATCACGATCCTGACGCTGGTGACCTTCGTGCTGTGCGGCCTGCCGGTGGCATGGTCGCAGGGGCGGGAACATCTCGGGGCATTTGCCGGGACGGTGGCGGAGGATCGGTTCTGGCCTGCGCTGCTGGAAGCGACGGCGCTGATGTTCGTGGCGTACACCGGATATGGGCGGATTGCGACCCTGGGGGAAGAGGTGCGTCAGCCGTGGGTGACGATTCCGCGAGCGATTGTGCTGACCCTAGGTGTGTCCGCCGGGCTGTACATTGCGGTGGCGGTGGTGGCGATTGCCTCGGTGGGTGCGGAGTCGCTGGGAACGGCGGCGCAGGCCCAGGCCGCGCCGCTGGAAGTGGCTGCACGGCAGTTTGGGGTGAGGGGGGTGCAGGGAGTGGTTGCGGTGGGAGCCATGACCGCGATGCTGGGGGTGCTGCTGAACCTGATCCTGGGGTTGTCGCGTGTGCTGCTGGCGATGGGTCGCCGTGGGGACATGCCCCAGGCGCTGAGCCGGCTGGACAGGGCGCGAACGACGCCGTATGTCGCCGTCGTGGTGGTGGGGGTGATCGTGATGGGATTGGCTCTGATCGGCAACGTGAAGACGACCTGGTCATTCAGTGCGTTTACCGTGCTGATCTATTACGCGCTGACCAACCTGGCTGCCCTGCGGCTGCCATCCGAGCAGCGGCTGTACCCGACGTGGGTGGCGCTGGCGGGCCTGGTGGCGTGTCTGTTTCTTGCATTTTGGGTGGAGTGGCAGATCTGGGCGATCGGCTTGGGCATTCTGGCGATCGGGCTGGTGTGGCACGCGGTGGCTAGGCGCCACCGGCGGATGCGAGGCGAACCGATCAGACAGGCAGGCGATTGAGTGGTTTTCGGATTTGCAGCCCAAGTCTTCGCACCAGGGCGGATGACAAGACGACGAGGGTGCTGATGCTGCGGCTCGATCTGGGGGGCGATCCTGCGGGGCGGAAGGGTCGTATTATTCGTTCAAGGAAAAGAATGGGGGGACGGGCTGCTGACCTTTGCGCGGCGCTGGGGCGGTTGAACTGGACGAGTCCGGTGCTCAGCGGGAAGCCGAGAGGAAGTTGTTGGGTCTATTCGCCTTCTCAGCCGCGGACATTTGCATCGGACCGTGCATGGTGGGTGTGGCTGCTTCGCGAGGCAGTGCTCGGGACCGTACGTCGCTGCCGGGATTGGCAATGGGACGCGGATGAAAACGGTCGAGGCCGAGAAGGAGAGTTAAGCTGACGAAGGTGGTCTTTTCAGAGGGCCTGTTCTGGGGTAAAACGCACGGTTTGGGACGGCGTGACCGCGTGCCCAAAAGCTTTCGGGGGGCTGTTTGACTTTGGGATAACGCGGTTTATACTGTTTCCCCTTCCAAGCTCCCGGTCTGCGCCGTGGTGGCGAGGCGGTGCATTCGTACCTGAAAACTGGTGGAAGGTTGCTGCCATAGCTCAGTGGTAGA
>CAZSJB010000249.1:0-5275 GCA_964606625.1 uncultured Tepidisphaeraceae bacterium
CCCCGTACAAAAGAACAGATTCTGACTGATATGGCCGCAGCCGGCGTAGTCGCCGTCATCCGCGCCAAAAGCAAGGATCAGCTCATTGGAATCACTGAGGCGCTGCTGGAAGGTGGTGTACCGAGCATCGAAGTCACGATGAGCACCCCCAAGGCCATCGCTGGCATCGAGATGCTGGCTGACCGCTTTGGCGATCAGGCGATTATCGGTGTCGGAACGGTATTGGATGCTGCCACCGCGCGCGATGCCATCGCAGCCGGCGCACAGTTCGTCGTCTCGCCCATCACCGATCCCGAAACCATCGCCACCACCATCCGCTACGGCAAAGTGAGCATTCCCGGCGCTTTTACGCCCACCGAGATCGTCCGCGCCTGGACCCTCGGCGGCGATGTGATCAAGGTCTTCCCCTCGACCAGCCTGGGCCCGCAGTTTTTCAAGGATATCCTCGCTCCCCTGCCGCAGTTGAAGCTCACGCCCACCGGCGGCGTGGACCTCAAGAACGCCGGCGACTGGATCAAAGCCGGCGCCACCTGCATCGGCGTCGGATCTGCCCTTGTCACCAAGGATGCCCTGGCGAAGGATGACTGGGCTTCGATCACAGCCAACGCTCACGCGTTTGTCGAAGTAGTTCGATCGGCGCGCGGCCAATAAACCGCATCCCGCAAGGGCGAAATCACTACCACTCGGATTGAACGGCAATGCCCGGGCCCCACGCACATTGGCTGGATCCCGGGCATTGCCTGCGCAGACCACATTGTCCGGATATTCCTCCCAGGCAGGTTAAGCAACCTCCCCTTTTGTGCCGATGCTCACCATGCCGAGAAGGGATCACGCGATTATGTCTTGCTGGGTTGTGCCCGCCATTGCTGCTGAATATCTGAACACCACCCTCGAGGATGTGCTGTGGCGGATTCAAAACGGATCGATTCCAGTCCGTTACGAAGACGGGTTCACATTCGTCGATGTCCTGCCTGAGGTGCACGGCGAAGGCAAACCCGTCCGGCCGGCAATGACCTATGTTCCCGCGGATGACTACGCTCCCTCCGCCGTCATCGCCGATAATCCCGACGACTCACACGAAATGGATGACGTCATAAGGGATTCGGATACAGGCTTTTCCTGGAAAACAGCACGCCAGCAGGCTGCCCAGCGGCGCCAGCGCCCTGTCGCGGCCTAACAGCCGCGTCCTGCGCTCTCCTGGACCACGCGACGCTATCTCGGCTTCTGCCGCCAACACTCCCCCCCTGAACAGTGAATGCACCTTTGCGTCATCCTGTTGCCTGCTGTTGGTTCTGCTGAAGGCGGTTTAGCTATCCAGCGACTCATCGGCCAGCAATGACCGCACATCTTCCCGCTCAAACAACGCCTCGAGCCGTCGCTCGGTCTTTCGCTGGGTGTGCGCATGCTTCAATCGTCGCTCAGCCGGCCGCACAGCCGCTGTCGCGTGGGCGATATGATCGATGTACGACATCATCGTCTGGACCGGGATCATCTTCGCGTTGTAGCCACGTTCCACGAGATTCAGGTACATCGAATCCCCCGCGCTCAATTCACCCCGCTGGATAAAGCTCAGCCCATGCTCTCGCAGCACATCCAGCCGATACAGCGCACAAAAATCGCGCGGCGCGTTGGGGCGCTCAATCCAGACCGCTTTCTTGTCCCCCAGCAGAGTTCGCCGCAGAAACAGCTTGGCCCGCTTGGTGTCGGTCCATTTCTTCAGCCTCAGCGCCAGCGGCGACTTCACCTCCAGCTTACCCGTCCCGGCTGCCGCCGTTCTTTCATCTCCGGACTCAATCGCATCCACCAGCAGCTTCAGCCACCCATCTCGCTTGATGATCACATCGCTGTGCATGATCAGCAGGTATTTGCCGCGCCCCTCGACAATGCCGATATCCAACGCTGTCGCCATTGCGACCACCCATTGTTCCGGCGTCTGCTCACCACGCTCGATCAACCGGATCCACTTCAGCGACCGCAGCCAGTCCAGCGATGCATCCTTAGAGCCGTTGTCCACCACGATCACCTCATACGGCACATCGGGCGTATGCCGACGAATGGACCGCAGACACAGGGTCATCAGTTCCTGGACCTGCCAATGAGGAATCACGATCGAAACCAGCGGATTTTCCATACGGCCCATAAAGTATCCGATCTGCTCCCGACGGGAAATCAAACCGCGATCGAAGATGATGCGCAACAAACAACATTTGCTTTTCCAGACGCATCGTTACAATTCACGGCATGATTCACCCGTGGCATGACGTGACACCCGGCGAGAACATTCCCGAGGAGTTCTCCAGCATTATCGAGATTCCCTTCGGGTCGAGCGTGAAATATGAACTGGACAAGAGCAGCGGCTTGATTCGGCTGGACCGCGTACTCTATTCAGCGGTGTATTATCCTGCCAATTACGGGTTCATCCCCCAGACACTGGCAGAAGATGATGATCCGCTGGATGTGCTGGTACTCTGCCAGGAGACCGTGGTCCCGCTGACGTTGCTGCATGCTCGCACCATCGGACTGATGACCATGATCGATGCCGGCAAGAAGGATCACAAGATCATCGCCGTCTGCACTGACGATCCGGAGTTCAGCAGCTATCGCGAAGCTGCCGAAATGCCTCCCCATCGCTTGAACATGTTGCGTCGATTCTTCCAGGACTATAAACAGCTCGAAGGCAAAGCGGTTGAAGTGGATGAAATCCAGCCGGCTGAAAGCGCCTATCCCATCATCGAGGATGCCTTGGCGCGCTACTCCCGCCAGCGCCGTCGAGGATTCAAATAATCCTGGATCTCACTGAAAACCGTTCCATTTTTTGCATCTCACCTGGCAGCGCAGCTATTGCGCAAAACATCTGATCCGACAATGCCTCAAGAGACCGGCCTACGCCGGTTTTGCGCCCATGGGCTGGATTATCCGCCCCCCTAAAAAACAATACGGGTATACTATCGCTGAATAACCGGTCTTCACATCTTCATCACCGGTGATTGGATGTCGACATGTGCCCTGGTTTAGCGCGAGCATTCTGGGTTATTGCGTACGTCGCGATTGCAGTCGGCGCCCTGGCCTTGATGGCCATTCCCCCGGCACCGCAAGGACGTGATTTCTGGGTGGAGCTGGCAATCGCCGTCGGCTTTCTGGGACTGGCGCAATTTGCCATTCAATTCGTGCTGATCGCGCGCTTCCGGCGCATTACCCAGCCGTACGGGATCGATACCATCATGTACTACCACCGCCAGATGGGAATCCTGGCGGCGACTGTGATTTTGGCGCACCCCATTATCCTGGTAATTCGCGAACCGGCGACGGCTGGCATGCTCAACCCCTTCGGCGGCACCTGGGCAAGCCGCGCGGGCGTGTGGTCGGTGATCCTGCTGGTGCTGCTCACGCTGCTGTCCGTGTTTCGACGCCAGCTCCGCCTGCGATATGAATGGTGGCGGACCATCCATACGCTGCTTGCCGTGCTGGCGGTGGCGCTGGCAGTTGTTCATATCGCCCTGGCTGGGCCATATGTGCAAAGCGGCTGGAAGCTGGGATTCTGGATCGTACTGGTAGGACTGGCGGTCACGGCACCAGCTTACCCCCGGCTGATCCTTCCCATCGCCCAGAAACGCCGGCCTTACAAGCTCACGAAGATTCGGCCCATCGCAACCCAGATCTGGTCCCTCACGCTGGATCCGGTCGGCCATGAAGGGATGCGCTTCAAACCTGGACAGTTTGTCTGGATGAAGCTGCACAGCCCCTTCAGCCTCTACGAGAATCCATTCTCCATCGCATCCAGTGCTGAATCACATGGACGCATTGAGTTAAGCATTCGCGAAGCGGGGGATTTCACCAGATCGCTCTCCTCGCTTCAGCCGGGCGTACAGGTGTTCCTGGATGGCCCCCACGGCGCGTTTTCCATCGATCGCATCGCTTCGGCAGGATATGTTTTCATTGCCGGGGGCATCGGCATCGTCCCTATTCTCAGCATGATCCGCACGATGGCGGATCGCGGCGATCGCCGACCCGTGCGCCTGATCTACGCAGCCAGGGATATCGGCTGCCTGGCCCACCACGAGGAACTGGATACCTTGGCAAAACAGCCCTCCCTGTCGCTTGAGATTGTTTATGTGCTCGAACAGCCACCCAGGGACTGGAAAGGTGAATGCGGCATCATTTCGCAGCAACTTCTGGAGAATCACTGGCCCCGCGAGAAGATCAGCCGCGATGTGCTGATCTGCGGCTCGGATGCCATGATCGTGACGGCGGATGCAGCATTGCGGGAGATGGGCGTACCGCCTTACCGTATTCATGCAGAGCGTTTTGAACTGGTGTAACCTTGCGTGACACGCAACAGTCACAACCATGCGTCGAAGTTACACAAATGAGGTGGTGCTGATTATCGCCCTGGCGCTCACGGCTGCGGCGGTCGTCTTTGCATGGGTGCAAAGTCGGCCTGTTCCTCCCCAGATGTTGCAGCCGCCTTCCGCATCCCAAGCCCCCTCCGCCGTGCAGCCCCTCTTTAAGTGGGAAATGCTTGGCGCAGCAACCTACGAGGCGCATTGTCTGTCATGTCACGGCCAGGGAGAGGCCACGCGTCGTTTGCCGCCCCTGCGCGGCCATGCGGTCAACCTGTTTCAAGCCGACGGCGGACCCGATTACCTGGCCAATTTCCTCCTTTACGGCTTGCAGGGCGAGATCGACGTTGAGGGTCAAACCTATCGGGGCCGACATCCTGTGTATCACGAGCGTCTCTCTGACGAACAAATCGCAGCCGTGCTGAACCACATGCTCACAAGCTGGGGCAATGACGAACTGCTTGATCCGGCACAGGAACTGTATCAGCCGCAAGACATCGCGCCGCTGCGCGAGCAGCCGCTCTCACCCTCCGAAGTGCGAGCGATGCGACCGACGGTGTCTCTATCCCAAGATCAGACCCCTTAACGATAATTCCCATGCGACACACATCATCTCTTATCCTGACTGTAATTCTGCTGCTTTCGGGAACCGCGTTTGCCGACGAACAAGCCCGCCGGCTGGCGGATGAAGTCATGCAGGCGGCGGGAATCAACGCGTGGCAGGATGTGAAGCGGATTCGCTTTACGTTCAATGTTGAAAGTGATGGCAAAACAGTGCTGTCGGCTGTCCACGACTGGGATCGCGTCGCCGGCACTGACACGGTCGCGTGGAATGGCAAAACCGTCATGGTCGACCTGGCGAACCCCGGGGATGATGTCGACGCGCAAGCGGCGTTTCAGCGATGGACCAATGACAGCTACTGGTTGATCGCCCC
>CAZSJB010000250.1:0-2350 GCA_964606625.1 uncultured Tepidisphaeraceae bacterium
CAAAGCAATGGACCAAGGCGCAGTTGGTGGAACTGTTCAATCAGACGCTCAGCCGGTTCAGCCACAAAGAGACGTTCAAGTACCTCGACGACCGAATGTGATCAAGCGAATGTTCGATATCGTGATGTCGGGGATTGCGCTGCTGATCCTGGCTGTGCCGCTGCTGATCGTAATGCTGATTCTCCGCTTCACGGGTGAAGGAGAAGTCTGGTTCCTGCAGGAGCGTGTTGGCTACCAAGGCCGGCGCTTCAAGGTCTTCAAGTTCGCCACCATGCGCAAGGACAGCGAATGGACCGGCAATAAGGACATCACGCTGCGGAATGATCCGCGTGTGCTGCCATTCGGGAAGTTTTTGCGCAAGACGAAGATCAACGAGCTGCCGCAGCTCATCAACATCTTCATTGGTGACATGAGCTTCGTCGGCTGGCGGCCGCTGATGCCCAAGAGTTTTGACTACTACCCGCCGCACATCCAGGAGCGGATCGTCCACATCAAGCCGGGGCTGACGGGCATCGGGTCGATCGTCTTCCGCGACGAAGAAGCCATCACCGCACGCGCCAACAAGCCGCCGGAGCAGGTGTATCGCGAGGACATTGCGCCTTACAAAGGGGCGCTGGAGCTCTGGTATCAGGAGAATCAGAGCTTCTGGGTAGACATGAAGATTCTCTTCCTGACGGCGTGGGTTGTGCTCCGGCCGCAAAGCCGGCTGTACGAAAAATGGCTACAAGGCCTGCCGCCGCGGCCCGCGTCCCTGGAATGATGCAACGCAAGCTCCGGGATCGTCAGCGCAAGCAGGGGTTGTATACCGGTGCAGGTTAATGACGAGGAGACGCTCTCAATTCTCATTTTTCAGCTGTGACTTTACCCACGCTCGCTGGCGGGGGGTCCAGATTCTGGGGAGGGTGGGATCGAGGTTGGCACAGCCAAAATGAGATTGGATGAGCTGGCGGGCGCGGGCTGCGCCTGCTTCAGTGGTGGCGGTGATTTTCAGAGCGTCAGCCGGAGGAGACCAGATCGCGGGGCGGTCGGATTTGTTGGCGATTTTCACGGCGTGCGGGTAACGCTCGATGAGCTGTTCCTGGTGGGGATGCTGCGGCTGGGTGGGATCGAGGATGAGCAGCACCAGGTCGGCTTGATTGATCTGGTGGGTGGCGGCGTCGATGGCGGCGGCTTCGATGGGATCATCGGTCTGGCGCTGGCCGGGGGTATCAATGAGGGTGATCGCCAAGCCGTCGATGTTGGCGACCTCGCCGATCCAGTCACGGGTCGTGCCGGGCAGATCGGCTGTGATGGACCGCTCCTGGGCGAAAAGCTGATTGGCTAGCGTGCTCTTTCCCGCATTAGGGGCGCCGATGATGGCCACGCGAGGTTGACGCAGCAGGTTAATGAGGGAGGGATCCTCGAGCATACGCTGAAGCGTTGGAGGATGGGGCCGAGCCGTGAGCAGGGGTTTCCACGCTTGCGGCTGATTCAAAAGAACGCGCAGGGCGAGTTCGGTTCGGGCACGAGGAAGATGGGTGAGCACTTCGGAGTCGAGGGTGTCGTTGGCGTCGACCGCTTCAGCCGGCAGGGGCATCGGCGGTTGATCGACCACCGTAAAACCCTGTCGTGCAAACAGCTGAAGCACGGATCGAATCACCCATGGCCCACCGTGCAGGGACAGGTCGGCGGTTTGCTTATCTTCATGCAGGACAATGACCGGATCATCGAGCGTGCGTTCTCCGTCGCGCAATTCACCGTGCACGCAGCGGTTGGGCTTCAACGGACGAGTAAAGACATCGGTGAGGAGGGCGGGAAGGTTGCGCGCACGCAGGCGTACCACCGCGATGGCTGCGGCGCCGGGAGGAGTGAGCAGGATCGCAAGACGGTCAGACATGCAGGGGATTGTGGCATTGATTGAAAAGGATGTGTAGGGGAGAGTGGTTTTAGTGATTTCCTGCCCATTGTCCGGCTCTTGCAAACCGGGCGATATCAGAGGAAGAAATGTGTGGGAAACTGCCCAGCCGTTCAGTACGATAAGCGACAGCAATGGTGGGGCGGAGCAGCTTGGTGAAAAATCGGGGGGTGAATGAAACCCTTCGAACCCACCATCCGGCGATAAAGGCCCGCTTCAGTTTCTTGGGGGAGTTTGGCGGGTGGAATCGCGCTGTTGGCAGGCCGGAACCATTCCATGGTGCTGCGGCATAACAAGCGGGGACATGTCTGTGAAAATTGTTCTTGGTGAAGGGGATATAAGCTTGTGGAGACTTTGCGAAACTGGACAGGCTGCAACGCCCATCCGGCTGATGCGGATTGATCTTGCAGGTTTTGCGGTAAATCGTCCGATAATTGTCAGGAAAATGGCCGGGCG
>CAZSJB010000250.1:2360-5257 GCA_964606625.1 uncultured Tepidisphaeraceae bacterium
GCTTGCGGTGAATAGACTTCAAGGATGTCGGCGGGCGGTCATTTCCGCGAGAGCGTCGGGTAATGTTATTGGGCCGTATTCTAGGAGTACCTGAACGGAACGGGAGTTACGAATGTGTGGAATCGTTGCCTATATCGGTAGGAAGCTCGCTCAGCCGCTGTTGATCGAGGGCTTGAAGCGCCTGGAATATCGCGGATACGACTCTGCGGGCATTGCCGTGATTGATGGCCAGGGCGATCTGCACATTCGACGTGCCGTTGGACGCATCAGTGTCCTGGAAGCTGTCTGCCAGAATGATCCGAAGATCCCGCCGGCACACCTGGGGATGGGGCATACCCGCTGGGCTACGCATGGCGCGCCTACCGAAAGCAACGCTCACCCCCACCAGGACGACAGTGGACGCATCGCGCTGGTCCACAACGGTATCATCGAGAATTACGCCGCTCTCAAGCGGTTCCTTCAGAGCAAGGGTCATACCTTCAGAAGCCAGACCGATACGGAAGTCCTGGCTGTCCTGATCGGCGATCTCTACGAAGAAATCAAAACCCACAATCATCTTCCCCGGGATACGTCGGTGCTGGAGCGGGCGGTGCAGGCCGCGCTGCACGAGGTGGAGGGCACTTACGGTATCGCGGTCATCTGCAAGGATGAACCGGATACGATGGTCGTCGCCCGCAAGGGCAGCCCGCTGATCATCGGGGTGGGCGATGATGAATACATCGTCGCTTCCGACGCCAGTGCGATTGTCGGCCACACCACGCAGGTGATCTATCTCAATGACAACGAGATGGCGACACTTCGGCCAGACAGCTTCCGCACGGTGACGATCGATGACATCGAGATCAGCCCGGTCATTTCGCACCTGGATACCAAGCTTGAGGAATACGAGCTGGGGGATTACCCCCACTACATGCTCAAGGAGATCTTTGAGCAGCCGCAGGCGGTAGAAAACTGCATCCGGGGCCGTGTTGAACAGAAGGAAAATCGCATCGTCCTGGGTGGGGTCAGCCAGTACACCAAGGAGCTGGTTCGCGCCCGGCGATTCATCCTCACCGGGCAGGGCACCGCCTGGCATGCGGGGCTGGTCGGCGATTACCTGATGGAAGACCTGGCCAAGGTGGTCACGGAGACAACCTACGCCAGCGAGTTTCGCTATCGCAATCCGCTGGTTGAAGAAGGCACCGTCGTGGTCGCGATCAGCCAGTCCGGTGAGACGGCCGATACGCTGGCTGCCCTGCGGGAAGCCAAGGAGAAAGGCGCCTTGGCGCTGGGGATCGTCAACGTGGTCGGCTCGACGATCGCGCGTGAAGTGGATGCGGGTATCTACCTGCACGCCGGACCGGAAATCGGCGTGGCCAGCACCAAGGCCTTTACCTGCCAGGTGGTGGTGCTGACGCTGCTGTCACTGTACCTGGGCCGGCGCCGATTCATGAGTCCTCAGCAGCATCAGGAGCTGATCCTTGCGCTGTGCCGGATTCCGGAACAGATGCAGGAAGTGCTGCAACTGAGCGATCAGATTCGCGACATCACTCAGGAGTTCACCCATCGAGAAAACTGGCTGTTCCTCGGCCGCGGATATCATTATCCCGTGGCGCTGGAAGGGGCCCTGAAGCTCAAGGAAATCAGCTACATCCACGCCGAGGGCATGCCCGCAGCCGAGATGAAGCACGGTCCCATTGCCCTGATCAGCGATGGGATGCCCGTCGTCTTCGTCGCAACCCAGGGATACCAGTACGAAAAGGTCATCTCGAACATCGAGGAAGTGCGGGCCCGGGGCGGACGGGTCATCGTCGTCGCGACCGAGGGCGATGAAAACATCCGCCGATACAGCGATCACGTGATTTATGTGCCCGACACGCTCGAACCCCTTCAGCCGCTGCTGACGGTGGTGCCGCTGCAACTGATGGCATATCACGCAGCCGTCATCCGCGGATGCAACGTCGATAAGCCCCGCAATCTCGCCAAGAGCGTGACGGTGGAGTAACGCTTGCTGCACCACGATAAAAAGGCGAGTATCCTGAGGATTCTGGCGGCGCTGCCTGAGGCAGGGGGCAGCACCGATGCGATTGTACATCGCCGGGGTTAGTTTCCGGATTCCGGTTTTACGTTCCTTCGACTTCCGCAGCCGCCTTGGCCAGGTCGCGCATCATCTGCTCGTCGATGGGCTTCCACTGTACGCCGCGCCGCGCGTAGGCGTGCTGCGCGACGGAGATCGCCTTGTCCACGTCGTACGGCTGTTCGCCTTTGTCTGTCAGAAACGAAAAGCTCTTCACGAACTTGTCGGGAATGTTGGAGCAGCCGATCATGCTGCAGCAGCCGATATAGCTCCCGCTCATCAGGCGGGTAAGGATGGCCGTCTTGGTGTGATCGCCAATCAGCGAGCCCAGGTTACGCAGCCCTGTGCGAATTGGCTCATCCGAATTCGCATTCATCCGCATGGCGATCTCGCCATAGGTGTTCTTGAGGTTGCTGGTGGTCGTTAAGGCTCCCAGATTGACCCATTTGCCGAGGTAGCTGTCTCCCAGGTACCCATCATGGGACTTGTTGGACCACCCCAGAATGATCGAGTTGCTGACCTCGCCACCGATCTTGCACATGGCGCCGATCGTCATGCCCGGTCGAATCAGGGAGACGGGACGAATCTGGCTGTAGGATCCGATGAAGGCAGGGCCCTGCACCACGACATTTGCGCCCAGGACGACGTTATCTCCCAGCACGATCGGTCCTTCGCGGGCGTCCAGCACGCAGCCGGGTTCGATTTTTACCCCCTCGCCTTCCCAGATCTCCTTGGGATTGAGCAGATGATAGGGGCCGGCGGACTCCACATTGCTCAAGCCACGAAGCTCGCGGGCGTCCATCGCCAGCGATTCCTTGTTCCAGGCGATCAGATCCCAGGG
>CAZSJB010000251.1:0-5251 GCA_964606625.1 uncultured Tepidisphaeraceae bacterium
GTCTCCCTGGGTTTCGTGACGCTGCCCATGGTGTTCGAGCAAATGCCACTGGGCTATGTGGTTGGTGTCCTGTTTTTCTTTCTGTTGTTCCTGGCAGCCATCACCAGCACCCTGTCGATGCTTCAGCCAGCCATCGCGCTTCTGGAGGAGGGACTGGGTGTCAACCGCAAGGCATCGGTTACCATCCTGGGATTCGTCACGCTGGTGGGATCGATGTTCGTGCTCTACTTTTCGAAAGACACGGTCGCGTTGGATACGTTCGACTTCTGGGTAGGCACTTTCTTTATTTTCGTACTCGCAACGATCCAAGTGCTGATCTTTGGCTGGGCACTGGGAATTGAACGCGGCATGGCTGAACTGGATCGCGGTTCTGAAATCCGTGTGCCACGTTTCGTGGGCATCATCCTGAAGTACATCGCCCCGATTTACCTGGTGATGGTGTTCCTCTTCTGGCTGTACACGCAGGCAACCCTTCCCGAAGAGAAAAACCGCCTGCTACAGACGATCCGAAACCCCATTTCGCTGATGAGCATTACGTTCCTGCTGGCGGTGATGGTGATGTTCCTGCTGATCATTGCCCAGTCGGTCAAACGCTGGCAGGCGATGCCGGTTGCTGAGGAGGTGAGCGCATGAGCGACCTCTGGATCGTAGCTGAAGCAGCGACGCAGCGTGCCCGGGACATCGAGTCGTACACACTACATCCGAGCGGCTGGATCGTCATGATCCTGTCCTTGGGATTTGTCATCGGCCTGCTGGGCTGGTGTGTCTGGCAGGTCACGCGGGAATCGAGCCCTGAGAAGTTGCATGGGCCGATTGACGTCGATACACGGGATACCACCTCGTAACCCTGACCGCCATCTCAACGGGTGGCATTGCATATCTTGATACCGGGGAGCGATCGATGAACGAATTGCTGCTGCGGGCGATAGACAGTCTGTCAGCCGGTGCGGCGTACGCCCTGGTGGCCGCGGGGGTTGCACTGGCATTGACTGTGCGAAAGCCAGTGCACCTGTCGTTGCTCGCTGTTCCCGGTGTGGCGATGCTGATTGGGGGCTGGGTGGGCGGCGCAGCCGGTGGTGCGCTATCACCAGTCATGCTCATCGTGACAGCCAGTGCGACATTAATCGTCTGCTGCGGTATCTGGCTGATCCTCGATCAGATGGTTGACCGGCCGATGCGATTGAATCCTCCGCGCGTCGTGTTGCTCAGCTCAGCCGGTCTTCTGTTACTGGCCCTTGTCGTCATCGAGCGAGTTACAACCCTGTGGCCGCCATCCATGAGCCGGCTGCTCCCCGTAACCACCTCCGATCCGGAAGTTCCTGCAGCCCACCTGGTGATCGTCGATTCGCTGGATAGCGTCACCTGGGCTATCGCGTTGGGAGCATTAGGCGTTGTGGCACTCCTGATGACCCGCACAAAAATCGGCTACGCAATGCGGGCGGTTGGTTACCGCCCGCAAACGGCAGGTCTGCTGGGGATTAACATCGAGCGGATGATCGCGACAGCCGTGACTATCGCAGCCGCCCTCGCTGCCTTGGGTGGATTGCTCTATGGCGTGCGTCAGGGTCATCTGGAGGCTGCGACACTGCTACGTCCCGGCTTGGTGACTGCGGTTGCGGCGATCATCGCCGGCCCGGGGCGCCCCCTCTGGATCGTCGTGGCGGCGATGGGACTGGGTGCCATTGAAAGCTTTGTTGGAACGGTCTGGATGAGCGGCGCTGTGATGCGTGTTGCGATGGTGGTCATCATCGGTCTGGCAGCAGGACTGGCGCAATCGGCGGAATGGCGTGGTGATGGCGTTACAGCAACGTAAATCCGAACCGCCGCAAGCGCCGCAAAGCGGAAATGATTCCCTTGCGCCGGCATGGGGTCGCGCGCACGTGGTACGTCGCCATCCCTGGCTGGAGTTCATCACCAGCAACGGGATCCTCATCGCGGCAGTAGTGATGGTGTTCGTCCTTGGCCGGATGATCAACGGCCTTGCGGCGACCGGGTCAAGTCTCCCTGTCGGACTCAGCCTGATCGCAATTCATGTAATACTTGCGATGGGCTTGCAACTCGTTGCCGGCAGCAGCGGGCAGATCTCATTAGGCCAGGCAGCGTTTTATGGCCTTGGTGCCTATGCCGTAGCCGCCCCTCTCGCCAGCCAGCAGGTTAATCTCGCCTACCCTGCCGACGCGGCGTGTTTCTATCTGGCCACAGGTGCTTGTGTTGCTGCGATATTGATCGCGGCGGCTATGGGATTGTGGTTGATCCGTCTTTCGGGCCGTCTGCTGCCGTGGCTGCCGTCTTTTCTCTTTTGGGCGATCATCCTATGGTGCGTAATGGATCTGGCAATGGCTGCGGAATTGGGGCAGCAGCCCTATCTGGTCTGGTCTCGGCTGGGACCGGCCATTCATGCCATGCATGAAACGATCCTGCACTCCATCGCCCCCACTCCCTCGACTGCGGGATCCATCGCCCTGGGCATGCTGGTCGCAATGGCAGCTGGGACAGTGACAGCCAGTGGTGCAGCCTGGATTGTCTCCCTGACAACCAGCAATCGGTCGGCCATGCATCTGGTTTTGTTGACGGCGGCTGTTGCACTCATGGTGCGCAGCAGCCTCTGGGAAAATGGTCCCCATGCGGTACTGGTGTTCCGTGACTTCCCCATCTTTAGCTGGTGTGCCATAGCGGCGCTGCTGGCCGTCGTCATGATCTGGCGACTTGTCTATGCCAACATCGGCCGTGCAATGGAAGCGGTACGAGAAGATGCCATCGCGGCAGCAACAGTAGGCATTCAACCGCGTCGCCAGCGCACTCAGGCATTGACGATTGGTGCTGCCCTTGCTGGGATTGCCGGAGCTCTGAGAACCCAGGTACCACGGGAGATCGATGCAATCGAGTTTGGGCTGATGCCGGGTATTGCCCTCCTGGCGGTGGTGGTCATCGGAGGGATGCACAGCATCAGCGGCGTTGTACTGGCAGCTATCGTTTTAGGTATCGTTCCAGCCTTCTGGCCAGAATGGCAGATTACCTGGTACGGCGTGATGGCTGTCGGAATGCTTGCCATGTTGCGCTGGCAGCCCGAAGGTGTCCTGAATAACCGCGAATTGTGGCCACCACGCCTGCTAACGCGGCAAAACGCCATGCCGCCGGAGGCTGAATCATGACAGCCGCCAAGAGCTATTACGTTGCCCAGGTGCCCAAGCTCCTGGAAGTAAGAAATCTGGTCGCCACCTTCGGCGGAGTGCAGGCGCTGGTAAGCTTCAACCTGTCGATGGATCCCGGCGAGATCGTGGCGATCATCGGCCCACACGGTTCGGGCAAGAGTACGGCCATCGATATGCTCAGCGGTGTGCGGGTCCCGCGGGCAGGGCTGATGCAGATCAAAAGGCGATCGATGGTGAATCAGCCGCCTGAATGGATTGCGCGGTGCGGCATCGCCCGGACCTTCCAGAATCCCCGCTTATTCTGGGACAGGTCAGCCGTTGACAATGTCATGGTCGGGCTGCACCAGCAGATGTCTCCCGGGCTGCTGGGAACCATTCTCCGGACTCCCGCTGCCAATCGCGCCCATGCCCAAGCGAGAAGCCGGGCTATGGATCTGCTGGCAACCATGGAGTTAGCCGACCAGGCCTTGATGCGGGCAGCCGACCTGGACTTTTCACAACGACGACGGCTGGAAATTGCTCGCGCCCTGGCAAGCAATCCGCGTATTCTTCTACTGGATGAGCCGGCTTCCGGGCTCGATCCGACCGCCCGCCGCGCGCTGGGCGAACTGTTTCTGTTCCTGCGGGAACAGTTCCGCGTCGGGATCTGCTTCACGGATAACGCTGCGGATCTGGCATTGGAACTGGGGGATCAGGTTATCGTCCTGGATCACGGCCAGACCGTGGCTGTCGTCAACCGGGAAGAGCTGACAAATGATGAGCGTCTGCTGTCGCTGTTTGCGACAAAAGACCACTTGCATTGACTGCGCATCGGCCATCGCACTGCATCCGCTACCCACCCCAATGCTCGCCATCCATCAGCTTCACTATGTTCCACGTGGAACACATTTACGGCTCTGCAATATTGCAACACCGCCCTGTTGCCGTACGTTCATTCTCAATTGGCGAGAACCGGTCAGAAGCGTATTATCACATCCGTCCTGTCTGAATCTTCTGGAGGTATGATGCTGCTGCGGGTTGAGAATCTATGCGTGCGATACGGTCCGGTTGTCGCATTGAAAGATGTTTCCCTCCAGGTGGATTTCGGCCAGATCGTAGCCGTCATCGGCAGTCCCGGTTCGGGCAGAAGTACGCTGTTGCAGGCCATTTCCGGACTGGTCCAACCAGAGTCAGGGCGCATTGGCTGGGCAGCCAGCGACGAGCGACCGCATCTGCTGCCGATCCATGGGTTGCCCCCGCATGAACTGGTGAAACTGGGGATTGCCTTCGTCCCGCAAAGCCGCGATCTTATTCCCAGCCTCAGTGTCCGCGAGAATCTGCTGCTGGGCGCTTATCAGCGCACGTTCAAGGCAGCTATTCAGGCAGACGTAGACGATTGTTATGAGCGATTCGCCCCCTTACAGCCGCTCAGCAAGCGTTCCGCCTGTTCACTGCGTGCTCATGAGCAGCAGATGCTTGCCCTGTGTCGGGCACTGATGTCACGGCCACGCCTGTTGCTGGTGGATGAACCGGTGCGCGGACTGCCCCATGACCTGGCACAACGGATGCTGCAAACGCTTCAACATCTCCGCAATGAGGGGCTGACCATTCTGTTGACTGATTCTCACACCAGTCCGATTACGCAGCTTGCCGATGTGGTCTATACCCTCACAGCCGGCCAGATCACACAATACTCCCATGCCCCCGCTCCTCCCCTTCTTCACCAGCACAATGGCAAACAATCCAGCCTACGCAGCACAACCCGTTCCTCTGCCTAATAACGCGCCGATGAAAGTTGATGGGATTGCATCCAACTTCGATTTCATTGCCGTTTAACCAAGTCCAGCACCGCATGATTACCCGTCGTACATTTCTCTCAAGAACAGCCGGCATCGCCGGAGTGGCGCTGCTGGCCCCGCAGATGAGTTGCGGTGAAGAACGAGCACCCGTGCTGGTCAATCATGTTGGATTTACACCTCAGGCTGGGAAGGTCGCACTGCTGAAGGGGCCTGGAGGCGGGGCATTCCAAGTGGTCAACACAGTGAATGGGCAAACCGTTCATGAAGGGCACTTTGAAGATCGCAGGGGTGATCTGGGTATATGGCAAGTGGCTGACCTGA
>CAZSJB010000252.1:0-5241 GCA_964606625.1 uncultured Tepidisphaeraceae bacterium
CGTCTGGTGGTTCCGATCGCCGGAAGACGAACTGGAGTTCCTCAACACCGTCACCACCGTTCAGCCATTCCAACTCGCCCGATCGCCCGAAGGCCCCCACTTCATCTCCAGGGACTATAACGGCGGCACGACCCACAACGGCGATCTGCGCGCCTGGGCGGCTGCCACCTGGCCGCGCATCCGGGAAGCGGGATTCAAGGGGCTGGGCGCCTGGTGCCATCCGGTATTTCATGAGTTTGAGATCCCCATCACCCGCGACCTGAACGTCTGGACCTGGATGACCGGCGATGCCATCCGCCTCTACAGCCCCGGCTGGTACGAAACCGCCGATCGCGTCATTCGCGAACAGGTCACACCGCTGTGCGACAATCGCCATCTCGTCGGCTACTTCACCGACAACGAACTGGACTGGGGCGATGATTTCGTCGGCCCGCGCCAGTATTTTGACAACCTCTCGCCGGAGGACCCCAATCGCCGGGAGCTGATGGGTGTCATTAGCCAGCTCTGGCCAACAGTCGACCATTTCAACGCCGCGTGGGAGACGGATTTGCAATCCCTGGATGGCATCGACGCCTGGACCAGCCTTCCCTACGAACCGCACGCAGCCTACCACGAGCTGTACCTGGCCTGGCTGGAACATTTGGCACGTGACTACTTCCGCATGACCACCGAGCTGATCCGCAAGCACGACCCCAACCATCTGATTCTGGGGGTGCGGTACAAGGGCTGGGCGCCGCCGGAGGTGGTGCGGGCCTCGCGCGACTACACCGATGCCCAATCGCTGAACTATTATGTGGGCGACGCCAAGCTCGACTTCGAGATGTTCATCATGATGTACGAGGAATCCGGCGGCCAGCCGATCCTGATCGGCGAATACGCGTTCCATGCCCTTGACGGCCGCAGCGGCAACCGCAATACCGTCGGATTCATGGCGCAGGTGCCGGATCAGCAGGCGCGGGCGGATGGATATCGCCTGTTCACCACGCGGTTGGCGCAGGTGCCGTACATCGTCGGAGCCGACTGGTTCCAGTGGATGGACGAACCCCCTTCCGGGCGCTCCAGCGACGGTGAAGACGTCAACTTCGGCATC
Source organism: uncultured Tepidisphaeraceae bacterium (assembly GCA_964606625.1). GTDB lineage: Bacteria > Planctomycetota > Phycisphaerae > Tepidisphaerales > Tepidisphaeraceae > CALEKX01. Next base: position 1,091 of record CAZSJB010000252.1, read on the forward strand.
GTCGACATTGACGACCGCCCGTATGAGCTGATGGTCCAGGCGATCCAGGAAACCACCCCACGCCTGAACGTCATCCACGCGCAAAGTCACGTGGACGATCAGCGGTATGTGTGGCGCGTCAGCTTCGCCGACAAACCCGTCATGGAGGTGCCCTACCTGCACACGCCGATCACCATCAACGGCGAGCTGAGCGACTGGCCGGCTGAGGCGAAGCTTCCTGGAATGCGGCTGGCGGAAACGGTCGGCCTCGAACGCTCCCAATTGCCCGTGCCCAACGTTTACCTGGCCTGGAACGAAGCTGGACTCTACCTGGCTTTTGAAGTGTTTGACCGCGATATCCAGGGCGCCCCCGCCGACGGCTGGTGGTGGACGCGCGACAACGCCGAGTTCTGGATCAACACCCGTCCCCCGGCTGACGATCAGACCAGCTACGATCGACACTCGCACCAGTTCTTCTTCGTGCCGCGCGAGTTCCCGCGCCTCGACGGCGTTGCCGGCGTCATCGGCCAGTGGCATCGCAGTGGCGATGCACTGGAGGACCACCTGATCCCCCATCCGCACATTCGCGACGCAGCCCGCATCCTGCACGACCGCTATGTCGTCGAAATGTTCATCCCTCGCTCCGCGCTCGCCCACTTCGACCCCGAGAACCAGCCCGAACTGGCCTTCAACTTCACCGCCCGCAACTTCCAGCACGCCACCAGCTATTTCTGGTCAGCGCCCAAAGAAGTCATGACTCAGCTCCGCCCCAACACCTGGGGCCTCCTCCGCCTCCAGCCGCCCACTCAGATCACACAGATCGAAATGAACTGATTAATCACCCCAGATAGGCACCGATAAAGTGCTCGCGGCCGTAGCCTGTCCCTATACTACGGCTGATGCTTGATTTGTGGTGTGGACCAGGCGTCTCTACCCCGGAAGGCAGTATGCTCGATCTCGGTAGCAGCCAGCGCAATCGCATCGATCGACCGCACCTTGTCCGCAAGTTCTCGTGCACGTGCGGTAACAGCCGGATCATCCAGCAGCCTTCGCAGCATGGCAGCCACTCGCTCGGGCGTATAGCGCTTCTGGGTGATGATCTGGCCGGCACCAAGACGCTTCAGGCGGATGGCATTGTCCGGCGTATCAAACACCACGCCCGGCATGCTGAGCTGCGGGATGCCGGCTGCCAGCGATTGGGCAATCGTGCCGATGCCCGCATGATGCACGACGGCTGCACATTGCGGCAATAGCCAATTGAACGGTGCATACTCCACATGCATCACCGATGGCGGCCGCTTCGGTGGAATCTGGTCCGCCTTGCGCGTCACCAGTAATCCGCGCCGGCCCAGCAACTCACACGCCCTGGCAGATGCCTCATAAAAAGCCCGTCCATGCTGCATTCCGCTGCCGACGGTGAAGAGGATCGGCGGCTCGCCCTGCTGCATGAACTCCACCAGTGCCTGGGGTGGATCCTGCTCGCCGCGGGTTTGCACATCAAACCCGACCAGCCGCATATTAGCGGGCCAATCGGGCTGCATGGGCGCAAACCACTCCGGCCAGAATCCCAGCACGCGATCGGGTGAGTGCAGCCACTGCCCCACGATCTGCCGAACCGGCGGCAACCCCAACTCCGCGCGAAACGCATTCAGCTTCGGTCCATACGTATGATCGAGGCTGGCATCGATCAGGCGATACTCCAGCCGCTTGATCGGACGAGGCACGAATCGTCCGAAGGCGAAATACGGCACATGCGGCGAATCGTACAGTGATCGCATCACCGCCGGCTGGCGATGGATCGTAATCAAGGGCATATCGAGCTTGTCGCGGGCCACGCGGGCGCCCAGCGCCATCGTCTGCGCCACGACCACCGCCCCGCTGTCGGCATGGGCAGCGCGGATGATCTCATACAGGGGATGCAGTGTCGGCAGGACCAGTTTTTTGGCGAAGACACGCGGCGATTTGTGAATCGTCCACAGGTTCTTGTCCGCCAGCAGGCGCTGGTACTGCTCAGCGGGCCCCAGTTCGACAAACGGCACGCCATACTGCTCAACCCAGCCGCGGAAATTGGCGTGGGCAATCAGTTGCACCTCCCGTCCGCGCGACTGTAGCGCCAAGGCCAGGTCGATGAACGGCTGAACGTCACCTGGCGTGCCCATGGGGATCAGCAGAAACTTCATTTCGATCCCTCGACGATCTTCTGAGCCCGCTTTTCGATCAGTTCCTTGAGGACAGACCGATGGCACCGCGATTCGCGGTCGCAGGCGGACGAACACAGCAGTGTGATTTGCTCTCCCCTGGCCACCCGCTGCGCCAGTTTATCAATCGCCGCTTTTTGCTCGCGCATCTCAGCCCGATAGCGCGACAGATAGGTCTTCCAGTCGATTTTCAGACGTCCTTTCCCCCAGTAGGCGGCATGCAATTCCTTGCTCGGACCGAGCGCTGGCTGCCACGCATCCCACGTTTCATCGGCTTTGGATACTCCACGTGGCCGATAACGGGTGATCAACAGCCGATAACCGTCATCCGGCGAAGACGGATCATTCCAGCGGCCTGTTCGAATCGGTTTGATCATGATTCTATGCATGGGCAATCCAGCCCGTACGGCAGGATAATGAATCCTCGATCCACCAGTGTCGTTTCAGCGTAGAACCGTTGCAAGTGGACACCACAGGACTATATCCTGCGGCACGAAATCGTGGCGTTCATGCCACGCCTGTGCAATAATCGTCAGCCCGGCACGGGTGAGGCGCCCGTGCCCCTGTTGCAATCACCAGCAGCCGCCTCAATCAAACCGTGACCAGCCAGCTTCAGGAAATCCGACCAATCTTTCCCGGGGCGCCCGCATCCTCCGAAGCCGCGCGCCGCGAGGCCATGATCGATGCCGCGCTGCATGCGCGATTTCTCGACGATCCGGAATACCGCGCCCGGTCTGACAAGACATCCCTGGTGCGCCCCGGCGGGATGGTCGATTACCTGTTTGCCGTCGATGACGAGCCGCACCTGCCGGACGACGTTTTTGATCGTCTTCGCTGGGGCGGCACATTTGTCTACATCACGCGAGACAGAAGCAACCTCATCGGCTTGGCCAATCGGTTTGAGGAACGTGGATACGTGGTGCTCGAAAATGGCCGGCCGATTTATGAGAAACGGCTGGGCATGCGCCTGCCGCTGGTCAGCCCGCGACGATATCTGTTTGCCGCCCGCAAGGTGCTTCTGATCCGCCCGCGCGAGATCACCGATCGCTTTACCTACGAAGTGCGTCTAGAGCGCAATCCTTCCAACCCCGAAGAATGGATTGTCGTCAAGGAAGTCCCCAGCCTCGAGCGCGTCGCCGCGCGCCTGGCTGCGCGGTTTCCGGGGGTCGACCGGGAGGAAATCGAGCGTCGCGCCCGCAAGTTCACTGACAAGATCTTCCCGCTGTTTCTCACGCGCGAACGGGCGATTCTGCAAATCCTTGAACGTCACCTGCCCTCCAGCTTTCGTTGTCGCGTGCCGCGAGTGCTGGATTTTGAGCAGGATGGTCGCGGCTATGTGCGCAAGTTGTGCATGAACTGGCTGCGTATCGGAGGACCGACGCTGTCACAGCTTGAGTTTGCCCGCCAAGCGACCGAGTTACTGATGATCCTGCACGAAGTGGCGACGGTGATTCACCTGGACCTGCGGCTGGACAATTTTGTCGTGACCGAAAACGGGGTCTGCTTTGTCGATTTCGGGTCAAGCGTGCGCATCGGTGAGAACATCGGTGCCAACCCCCTGCTGGCCACCATCTTCGGAGAGCTGATGCGCACCAGCGAGATCCAGCGCATGCTCACACGGATGAAACAGTCCGGCAGCGTAACATCGCACATCATCAACGCGGCGCATCACAAGGTCGACAAAGCCGTCGATCTGTTTTACCTGGCGGTGCAGATCAACCTGCCCACCGCCAATCCCGAGTTCCGCGACCTGATCCATTTCGATCCGTCGAGCAACGATGCCAAGTACATCAAGCAGCTCTCGGATGAAATCCTCCGTCCCAAGGATCCCGCCAACCCCACTTATCGTTCCGCCAAGGATGTGCTGCACGGTATCGAGCGCATTGCGCGAACCCTTGCCCGCTGAGGCCATGGCTTGCCAGGAAGGCATCACCCAGGAACTGCCTTCAATCGCATGATGACGGGCATCCCTGA
>CAZSJB010000253.1:0-5221 GCA_964606625.1 uncultured Tepidisphaeraceae bacterium
GCCGACGTGAAAAACTCGACCTTCGCGGAATACCTCGCCAAGAAGCGTCCCGAGCAGTTCCTGGAGTGCCGCATCGCCGAACAGAACATGTTCAGCGTGGCTGCGGGCCTGAGCGCCGCCGGAAAGATCCCCTTCTGCTCGACCTTCGCCAAGTTTGTGGTGCGTGGGTACGACCAGATTGAAATGGCCATCAACTCCGGCGCGAACTTCAAGGTCACGGGCAGCCATGCGGGTGTGACACTGGCCGCCGACGGGCCCAGCCAGATGTCGCTGCCGGACGTCGCCTTCTTCCGCAGCTTCTGCCACACGAAGAATTACGCCGGCGAACCGGCTGTGCGGTATTTCTTCCCCGCGGATGCGGTGTCGTGCTTCAAGCTCACCGAGCTGATGGCCAACATCAACGGCTGCTGCTACCAGCGGACGCTTCGCGCCGACACCAAGGCCCTGTACAAGCCGAGCGACACGTTTGAGATCGGCGGCTTTAAGGTGCTGCGGGAAGGCAAGGACATCGTCTTTGTCACAGCCGGTTACATGGTGCATGAATGCCTGGCTGTCGCCGATCTGCTGGCGAAGGACGGCAAGCAGGCAACCGTCATCGATGCCTACTCGCTGCCGTTGCAGACAGAAGGCATTCTTGAGATCGCCCAGAAGAACGGCGGCACGATCGTGACCGTTGAGGACAACTACACCGGCGGTCTGGATGCTGAACTGGCAACCGCCATTGCCAATGCCGGAGCAGACATCAAGCTCCGCAACCTGTACGTCACGCAGATTCCCAAGTCCGGCCGCACGCCCGAAGACGTGTTGAAGTACCTCGACCTCGACGCGGCTTCAATTCAAAAGGCTGTCGCCGGAATTGGCACCAAGTAAGTTGCACAGTGGCACGGGCCCCCAGGCCCGTGCCACTTTCCTTTTTTCAGGTCTCTTCGGTGCGCAGGGCTGCATCGCGCCCCGTAGTCTGTTGTGGACAAATACCAACCTGCCCTCTCCAGCCGTTTGAGGCACTGCGCAGCGTGGTCTATGATCTTCCGGATTTATGCAGCGAATTCCGACAGATAATTTCAAATCGCCGGTAGCGCTCAGCATCTTCCTGGTGACGACACTGCTGGGCGTGGCGATTGATCTGGCGACGAAGGTGTGGGCCTTTGACGCCCTGCTGGTGTCGATGGTAGAGCTGCCGGATGGCCGGATGGAGGTGGCGTCGTCTCGGACGTGTAAGTTCATTCCGGGCTGGCTGCACTTTCATGTGACGGTGAACTATGGCGCAGTCTTCGGTGTTGGCCAGGGCAAGGCGTGGCTGTTCCTGATCGTTTCGGTTCTGGCGATCGGCTTTCTGATTTACCTGTTCACCACCAGCGGCCGCCAGCGGTTTTACCAGTTTCTCCTAGGGCTGCTGCTCGCAGGTGTGCTCGGAAACATGTATGACCGGATTGTGCATGGCCATGTGCGCGACATGATCCTGGCGCTGCCCGGCTGGGAATGGCCGGGAACGTGGGTGGTTCCGCTGATCAATTATCCCGGTCCGGATCGAGCGGTCTTCCCATGGATTTTCAATGTAGCCGATACACTGTTGTGCGTGGGCGTGACATTGTTGCTGATCTACACGTTCTTTGCACAGGAATCCAGGGACAAACCTCAGCCGACCACGACGACTTCTCCTGCTTCGCCGGAATGAGGCATACGCGGCAAACGCCCACCTGCCATGAACACTCCTGCGACCCAGTTCGATCAGCAGATGATGCGCCGGGCCATTGATCTGGCGATCCGGGGTCGTGGTCGCGTCGAGCCGAACCCGACCGTCGGCTGTGTGATCACCCGCGGGGACCGGATCATCGGAGAGGGATGGCACGCTGCATTCGGGGGCCCGCATGCCGAACCGGCTGCCCTTGCAAACTGCCGCGAATCCCCTGCAGGCGCTACCGCCTACGTCACGCTCGAACCCTGTTCCCACACCAACAAAAAGACGCTGCCCTGCGTGCCTCAGTTAATCCAGGCGAGGCTGGGTCGCGTGGTGATCGGCTGCCTGGATCCCAATCCGCAGGTCAATGGCCGTGGCGTAGCCCTGCTGCAGCAAGCTGGGATTACGGTTGACACACCTTGCCTGGAGTTAGAGTGTCGCCAGCTTATCGCGCCCTTTGTAGCTCGCATCTGCCTCAAGCGGCCTTACATTACGCTGAAATGGGCCCAGAGCGCCGATGGGAAAGTCGCCGGTTCGGGCGGACGGCGAACGCGCATCAGTAATGCGCGGTCGCATGCGGTCATTCATCGGCTGCGGTCGCACAGCGATGCGATTCTCGTCGGAATCAATACGGTGCTGAATGACGATCCGCTGCTGACAGCGCGCGGCGTGGATTACGCGCGGCCGCTGTTGCGGGTTGTGTTGGATACCCATCTGCGGATTGATCCGTCCTCTCAACTGGTACAGACGGCTGCGGGAGATGTGCTGGTACTGCATGGCGCTTCGGAGACGCCTGCCGAGGCACTGCAATCTGCTGGCATCACCTGTATTGGGGTGACAGAGCAGGCCCCTGGGCGGCTGGACCTGGCACAGGCCATTGCCGCGCTCGATCGCTGGTCACCAACTCACCTGCTGGTTGAACCCGGGCCGACACTGGCGCGCAGTTTCTTCGAATCGGGGCTGGTGGATCGTATCTGGGTGATTGAGTCACCGCTGCAAATCAATGCCGAAGATGCTCCATTAGCATCCGAGTTGCCCGCGGGATATGTGAAAACAGGTGAAATTGAACTGGACGGAGACCGCCTCAGCGAGTATCTCAACCCGCACAGCCAGACATTCGCGACGGCCAGCCCATCAGCGGACCTCCGCTTGGCATCTCAACGCCGAGCCGTCTAAATTGTTGGCGAATCTGAGAACAAGCTCTTTCCCACGCACTCGCACAAGGATGGACGCGTGCAAGCCAATCTTCTTCAACAACTTCCCTACGAACATCGTCCGCTGACGCCCCAGACCCGATCGTGGCGTCATTGGGGGTACATCCTGGTCGCAATCCTGCTGATCGTGCCCGCGATCAAGTTCGAGATCGATACCTTGCGAACGCTGCGCAAAGTGGAACAGGCTCGCCTGCGCGGCGAAGAACGGGACAAGACTTGGCGCGGGGCGATCGGTCGCTGGGCGCGGGATATCGAGGCCTTCTGGGCGGGTGAGAACATCTATCTTCCTCCACCGATGCCCGGGCAGACCGACACGCGCGAACGGGCCGGATGGCCGGCGCTGCACCCCAACATGCCGGCGGTGGTCGTGGCCCTGACACCGTTTGTGCTTATGCCCCCGGCGATCACCGCCCTCGTCTTCGCCTTCACCAAGATGATCGTCTGGATGGCCGCGATCCTGCTGGCGCTGCGCGTGGCGACCCACGATGAGCGGCGCCTGTCAGCCGGTGTGGCCCTGCTGATCTTCGTTGCAGCCTGGGATTTCTACCTCAGTGACCAGTCGCACGGGAACACGAATGTTTTCACAGCCCTGGCAATCGTGCTGCACCTGTGGCTGTTCCGACGCGGTAAGGATGTGCTGGCGGGCGTGGCGCTGGCAGCCGCAATCTGCCTGAAGATGACCCCTGCCCTGTTCCTGGTCTACTGGCTTTACCAGCGACAGTGGAAGGTTTTCCTATCCGCCGCCATGGCCCTGCCGCTGCTGGTCCTGTCGCCGGTACTGCTGCTGGGATGGGAACGCACATGGCAGGATTTGATGGCCTGGTGGCAGCACATCATCTACCCGGCCACGTTCGGCGGACACTGGTGGCCGACGCATAACAACCAGTCGCTGCCGGGGATGATCGCGCGCTTGTTCATCGATGGCCCCTTCGGCAACTACATGTGGGACGCGGACCTGAGTCCATACGATCAGCCGGAAGTGAAGCACATTGTACTGGTGGATCTCGGCCCCGGGGGAGCGCGCCGGCTGCTGCAGGCTATTCAACTGATCATGCTGGCCGCCATGGCCTGGACCATCGGCTGGCGCAAGCTGCCGCGCGAGGATGGCCGTCGCGGCCTGCACTACGGGATGATCTGTGCTGCGATGTTGCTGTTCAGCCAGCGGACATGGGATCATCACGCCACCCACCTCCTGATGGCGCATGCTGCCATCGGGTACGCTGTGTTCAGGTCGCAGCTCTCTGATCAGTTCAAAACCATTACCGGATGGATCTTCGTCTTCAGCATCTTCGTCGTCTACGCCACCAGCGGGGATGTGCTTAAGGGATTGTTTGACGACGAGGGGGCCGACTTTATCAGTGCCTGGGGGACGACGTTCTGGCATTTTGTGCTCATCTGGGGATTGTGCCTGGTCTTTGCCGTGCGGCTGCGGCGGCTGCGCGACCCTTACATGATTTCGGCTCATGTGACGCCGTCTCTGATCGATGAGCATCCATCTGCCCGGGAAACCGCTGCAGTTGCTCAGGCGTAATACAAGGGCGTGCATATGAAACTTCACGGCTTGGTTGCGTTGGGAGTTCTGCTGGCTGGCCCGGCGCCGCTGCTGGCGGACACGCCCGCTGCGACGACCCAGCCGGCGGTGGTTCAAAGTGCCTGGAGTTCTGAAGCATTTCACTATTCCCGCAACGGCCCACTCATTATCGAACTGCAAACGCCTTCACCCCAGCAGTTGGATTTTCGCAATCGTCCCCCGCAATTGGCTGTCAATGAAGCCGGCCCGCAGGCTATGAAGCTGGAAGCCACTCCAGCCCGTGTAGGCGAGATGACGGTATATCACCTGCGGTTTACCAGTATCCATGGGGATGTTGTAACAGCCCTGCTGTGTATGCCGGTGAATCAGGCCGGGCCATTTCCGCTGGCTATAGCGGTGCATGGGATCGGATCGAACAAGACGCAGGTTGCCGGGCAAGTGGCACCGGCATTGGTCAAACGCGGGTTTGCGGTGCTGGCTGTGGATATGCCTCTGCACGGCGAGCGGCCGGGAGATCCAAGGGAACTGCTCGAGAAGCGGGACCTCTTCCGGACAGCAGCCCTCTATCGGCAGGCGGTGATTAATATCCGGGAAGCCATCGATGTCGCCGAGATGATCGACCAACTGGATACCACCCGGGGTGTGGCGCTGGTGGGATATTCGATGGGATCATGGCTGAACAGTGTTGCCGGACCAGCGGATCCGCGTGTGCGAGTGATGGTTCTGATGGTGGGCGGAGCCACGGACATGGGCAAGATCGCCGGCCTGTTCCATATCCCGATCCCGAAGATCGGCGAA
>CAZSJB010000254.1:0-5193 GCA_964606625.1 uncultured Tepidisphaeraceae bacterium
CATGCTCGTCATCTGTGCCGAGTACGCCGGGCTGATCTCCAACATGACGCGGTTTGTCAGCTTTAAGCCGCTGACGGATGAGATCCGACGCAAGCAGCAGGCTGTCGTCAACGTCGACACCGCGGTGAACCTCGCTACGAAACCGGGTCGCACCTTCGGCGAGATCTTTGCTGACTTGCAAAAGGCGTATGCGGATAACGGCTTTGCCGATGAATGGAAGCTGCATCACCAGGGAGGCAGCACCGGCTACGCCGGCCGCGAAGCCTTCGCCAATCCGGAATCGCAGGTCCGGGTGCTGGAAAACCAGGCCTTCGCGTGGAATCCCTCGATCACCGGCGTGAAGTCGGAAGATACCGTCCTGGTGACGCCCAACGGGATCGAGATGATCACGACCACTTCCAGCGACTGGCCGACACTCACCGGCACCTGGGGTGATCAGACCATGACGCGCCCGGACATCCTGGTGCGATAACCGGACTGATCCTGAAAAATGCAACCGACCGCGCCGAGGTGCGCAACCTCGGCGTTGGGTTCGTTTGTGATGTTTCATTCGTGGGTTTGATTCCCACCACCCTCGCTGGTGCGCCAAAAACGCGGTTTGCGGGGCGTTGGCCATGGGTTTGATTGGGTTCGTTTTCGTACCGGCGTGCAACATCCGAGAGAGGCAGGAAAGGGCTCTAAATGGGTTGAACCAGTGAAGCGACAGGTTGAAGTTGACATACGTGCGTGGGCATCATGAAGAAAGAGGTGGCATGGCAGTTCAATTTTGCTTGTGGAAAGAGAAGCGGCGACCGAAGAGCTCGGTCGTCCCCCTAAAAGATTCTGATGTCAAATTATACCCTAACAATCGTTGTCCGTCCAATATTTTTGGCTGCTTTTTGAGGAGAAGGGCGTATTTATCCCTTGATGGCGCCGCTGCTCAGCCCGCTGATGAAATCCCGCTGGAGAGCGAAGAACAGCACGATCACGGGCAGGATGCTCAACAGCGTTCCAGCCATCAAGACCCCGTACTCCGTGCGGTACTCGGGGACGCCCAGCATGTTCGCCAAGCCGATGGGCAGGGTGTAGAGCGCTTCGTTCTGCAAGATGATCTGCGGCCAGAGGTAGCTGTTCCAACTCGCCAGGAAGCTCAGCAGCGTAAAGGCGCCGATCATCGGCCGTACGATCGGCAGGGCGATTTCCCACCACAGCCGAAGTTCGCTGCAACCGTCGATGCGCCCGGCTTGCAGCAGCTCATCGGGCACCTGCTTCATCCCCTGCATGAACAGGAACATCCCAAACACACTCACCGCCCCCGGCACGATCAGCGCCAGGTACGAATTGATCCAGCCGATGTGGTACATCAGCATGTAGCTGCCCGGCAGCAGCACCACCCCCGGCAGGAGCATCGTTCCCAGCATGACCCCCATCAGCACCTGCTTGCCCCGGAACTGATACTTCGCCAACGCGAACCCACCCAGGCTGGACAGCGTCACCACCAGCCCCGTGGTCACTGACGCCAAAAAAATGCTGTTCAGCATCCACCGGAAAAACGGCTGGCCGCCAAACAGCTTGCGGAAGTTGTCCAGTGTCATCCGTCCCAGGTTATCCCAGGGCAGGAAGGAATACCGGAACAGATCTTCTCCCGTCTTCAACGATGCCGCAATCAGCCAGGCAAACGGCAGCAGGGCGATTCCTGCCAGGGCGATGACCAACAGGTGCAGCAGGATCGTTTCCATCGACCGTCGCACGCGACGCGTGGCGGCAGGGCGGTGATCGATTGGTGCAGCCGTCATTGCTCTAATCCTCCTTCGTCACCCGCATCGCCCGTACCTGTACCAGCGACACCCCTAGGATCATCAAGAAGATCATCCATCCCACAGCCGACGCATACCCAAGATTGCCCAACTCAAATCCCGACAGGTACAGGTACATTACGATCGTCGCGCCACGCGAGTTAGGTCCTGGTCCGCTGAACAGCACAAACGGCAACTCAAACAACTGAATTGCGCCGATCGTTCCTACGATGATCAGGAAAATCAGCACCGGCCGGATGCCCGGCAGGGTCACATGGCGAAACTGCTGCCATTTGCCGGCTCCGTCCATCTCGGCGGCTTCGTAAAGATCTCGGTCCACCGCCTGCAAGGCAGCCAGGAAATAGATCATCCCGTACCCGATCGACACCCACCATGCCGCCAGCAGAATCGCCGGCATGGCTAGTGACGGATCGCTCAGCCAGTTGATCTCGATATTCGGTCCCGCAACCAGCGCGATGATTTCATTGACCAGCCCCCCGCGCGGGCTGAGCAGCACGTTGAACAGCACCGCGACAAAGACATGCCCCACCAGATGGGTCGAGAAAAACGCAAATCGAAACACGCCGCGACAGTACAGGCGTTTGTGGTTTACCAAGAGCGCCAATCCCAGTGATGCCGGAATCTGCACCGCCATGAACACGACCGCGAAATAAAGCGTGTTGGCAACCGCCCCCCAGAACAGCCGGTCTGTCAACAGAAACCGATAATTGGCCCATCCAATATACGTGGTGGCGCGCGGACCGGCTGAGTCATAAAAACTGAGGATGATGCTCTGGATCAGCGGGTAAAGCTGAAACCCCAGGAACAGCACTACAAACGGCAATACAAACAGGTAAGGCGCCGCCCGCGCCTGCCATCGCCACCATCCCCGGGATTTATGAATCGTCTTTACAGGCATCTGTCCTGAATCGCGCTTTCGCGCCACGATGTATCACTGTACTCCACACCACCGGGTAGGGCAGGCTGTTGCCTGCTGCAAGCGGTCTTCATTCATCAAACTCCCCAAACGCCACGCGTCGCCGCAAAAACTCGGCTTCCTCGTCCAGCCATTGCTGCACGTGCTCCGCCAGGCCATCGGATCCGTATTGTTCCATGTAGGACCGCGCGCGATTCAACACCGTCGCCAGCGACTGGGTTCCGAATGACGTGAAGGGCGTTACATAGCGCGGTGGGATCTCGTCAGCCAGGTCGATGAACAGCGCATCAACCTTCTGCCCGCCGAAAAACGGGTCCGGCTGATGGTAAACCGGCGAGGACCAGTGCGATCGTACAGGCGGCAGGATCATTGTTACCCGCTGGCGGGCTGCCAGACCTTCCTCGCTGAAGTAGAGGAACTTGAGTAGCTCCCAGGATGCTTCCGGATCGGCTGCCCGGCGCGGAATGCCAATCATCGTGCCGCCCCAGGTGCCCGTGCGGGCATCGGTGGGATCAAACCTCGGCAGCGGCATCAGCCGCACCTTGCCGCCTGCCTCCGGGGCATGATCGCGGATGTAGCTCAGCCGCCAGTCCGGCGTGATCACCGAGCACAGGTATCCATGGGCGATGTCACGCGTCCAAAGCAATCCGCCGGGCGTCGCCTCCCCGGCGATCCGCCTGGGGCCGGCGATCATGCCGACGTAAAAGACGATGGTTTCGGTCACCCGCGGATCGTTGAGATAGACGTTGTTGTGGTCATCCAGCACGTTGATCCCGCGCTGCATGAGCATCAGCGTGAGATAATCCGCGCTGGCGAAGGGCAACTCGATTGCCCAGCGGTTGTACACCCCGCGCTCCCGCCAGTATTTGACAAACGCCAGGCCCTTCTCGTGAAACTCTTCCCAGGTCTGCACAGCCGACAGGTCGATTCCGGCTTCTTCAAACAAATCCTTGCGATACGTCAGTCCGACCGGGTGCACATCATGCGGCACGCCGAAGATCACGCCATCCTTGGTCCAGGGGGCAAACCGCTCACGCACGACAGTTTCCATCAATCCGTCGCGCTCCAGCAGTTCGTTCAGCGGCAGGAATCCCACCTCCTCCACCGGCGGCCGAAAAAACTTCCCGACGTTGCCGATTTCCACCTCCGCCAGATCGGGCACTTCCATCCCGACTGTGTCATTCATGAACAGAGAGATGAGGCGCAGATCCAGCGCCCGGGCATGGATCAGGTCCACCGCCACGCGCTGGCCGGTGCGGGCCTGGAACAGATCAGCCAGACTGGCTCCGGTTTGCGGATCCGGTTCGCGATAGCTGCGCGCATGGGACTGGGCAAACACCCAGACGCGCAGATCCGCCCGCTTGAGGTCGGGCGCTCGCAAGATCAGCGCGCCACTGATCAGCGCCAACAGGATCATCACCAGAACAGGTCGGCCCAGATGAAATGACATGCCAACAACATTGTGACTCCTCAGCTCCTGAACGGCAATCTTGTTGGATCGGCTGGCTCGGCATAGACTGATCAATGTCATGGCCGATCAACCGCACATTCTTCCGAACCTGCCGCGGATCGCTCAGCCAGCGGCGCGCGAAACACTTCCTTATGAACCGGTCTGCGCGGTTTTCCGCCGGTATCTTCATGGCCAAAAGCTCAAGTTTACCCCCGAGCGGGCAATGATCCTCGATGCCGTTTTGCGCAAAGAGGGGCTGTTTGAACCGGACCAACTGATCAATGACCTCAAGGAACTCGGCCACCGCGCCAGCCGGGCCACTGTATATCGCACACTTGCTCACCTCCAGGATGCGGGCATCCTCAAGCAGGTCTTTTTCGACAACAAGCAGAGCTACTACGAGGTGATCGTGGGCGGTGAGGCACGAGATTACCTGATCTGTGTCGAAACTGGCAGGGTGATCGAGTTTCGCAGCGAAAAACTCCGAAAATTGCGAGATGAGATTTGCGCTGAGCATGGCTTTGAAGCGCTCAGCCACCAGTTCCATATTTTTGGCGTAAGCGCAGAAGGCCGCACATCAGCTTCCCGGAAAAAAACAGGCAAAACCTGATGCGCGGCCTTCTTTGAGCTTATTCGCCGTCCACCAGCTCACCCGTGACGACTTCGGCGCCGCGAGTGAAGGTGAAATCGCGCTTGGAGGGCACGGCATCGACACGGATGACGTCGCCTTCGCCAAACTCGCCCTTGAGGATCAGGCTGGCCAGCGGGTTTTCGATCCGCTGCTGGATGACCCGCTTTAACGGGCGGGCGCCAAACGTCGGATCGTATCCTTCATCCGCCAGCAGCTTTTTGGCTTCATCGGTGATATCGAGTTTCAGATCCCGATCCGCCAGGCGCTTGCGCAGATGCTCAAGCTGCACATCGACGATCTTTTCCAGTTGTTCCTTGTTCAGCGGATGGAAGACGATCATCTCGTCGATCCGGTTGAGAAACTCAGGCCGGAAGTAATCCTTGAGCTGCGCCTTGACGGC
>CAZSJB010000255.1:0-5182 GCA_964606625.1 uncultured Tepidisphaeraceae bacterium
GCAGAAAGCGATGGATCTGGTTGTGGTGGTTTATGACCAGACCCGCTCATTTCCGGGTACAGAACGTTTCGGCCGCACGTCGCCACTGCGCCGTGCAGCCGCCTCCATCCCGTCCCCTGTCGCCGAGGGCGAAGGGCCGGGAAATGGCAAGGCGTGCGTTCCGTTTCTCGGGGTGGCCTACGGTCTGCTTCAGAGAATGGAAACACAAGTCTCCCTTGCCCAGCGAGGGGCTTTTGTCACCGAGGCGCAAACGAGCTTGCTGCTTAATCTAGCCGGGGACGTTGGCCGGCTCATCCATGTCTGCTGTGATCGCGGAGAGAACAATAGCCGCGGACTGTAGACCACCGACTGCTGACTATCATGCAATCCCCACCCGCCCATCACGACGCCAAACGCACCGAGCTGATTCTTCAGCAGCTTGAGCAGCTTCCTACGCTGCCGGTTGTGGCGATGCAGGTGCTGGAGGTGACGGGCAATGATCAGTCCTCAGCCAGGGATGTTGTCAAGCTGATCGAATCCGACGTTGCGCTGACCACCCGTATTCTGCAACTGGTGCATCGCCCGGACATGGGTGTGCGCGGCGATGTCAACAGCATCGAACGAGCGGTGGTCCTGCTGGGATTTGCAGCCGTGCGCAGTGCCGTGCTGGCTGTGTCGGTCTTTGAAACGTTCGGCACCAGCTCCCCGCGCAAGATGGGGCATTTTGTGCGCGATGAGTTCTGGAAACACTCCATCGCGGTGGCCTGCTGTGCCGAGTTGATGACCGAAAAACTCATCGAGATCTACCGCAAGGATGCCGGCATCGAACCTCAGCAGGCGTTTGTCTGCGGGCTGCTGCATGACCTGGGCAAGGTGGCATTCGATGCAGTCCTGCCCAAGAGCTTCGATCGGGTTGTCGAAGCCGTCGAAATGCTTCGCGGCAACATTGCCGACGTCGAACGAAAAGTAATCGGTCTGGATCACATGGTCGTCGGCAAGCGGCTGGGCGAGCGGTGGCAATTGCCCGCCGCCGTGCGCGATTGCATCTGGCTGCACGGACAACTGCCCCAGGCCCTGCCGGCTACGGTGAAAAATCCGCGTCTGGTCAACCTGATCACCCTGGCTGACATGCTGGTGCGCGAGCAGCACCTCGGTTACAGCGGCAATTACACATTCACCGTGCCTCGCCAGGCGTTGCTGGATGCTGTGGGGTTGGGGGAAGAGCACATCCAGGAAGTGCTGCGGGGTCTGGTCGCGCGGATCGAGCCGCGAGCTGAGGCGCTGGGATTGGGTCGCGCCAGCAGTGATGATCTGTACCAGCAGGCGCTCAGCCGGGCCAATCGCGAACTGGGGCGGGTCACCGAGCAGTTGGCGACGAAAAATCGCCGGTTGGCCGTTCGTGCGAAATTTTTCGATGCGCTGTCGGGCTTCCAGGCGGAGCTTCGACCCGACGCACCGCCGCAGACGGTGCTTCAGGCCATCGGCCAGACGGCGGTAGGGGTGCTGGATGTGAAGGCATTGTGTGTATTCTCGCTGCCGCCAGGGCAGGGATTTGCCGAAGCCCTGTTGTTTGATGAAACCGGCTGTGTATTTGAGAACACGCTGGTGGATTGCCCGGCGCGTCCAACCAAACCCGAGGGCGATGGCCCGCTGTTGGCGGCGGGGGATGAGATGGAATGGATTGTCTCCGCCATCAGCCCGCGTCTTACGCATGAACAACGTTACTGGATCTGCCTGGAAGCCGACGGCCAGTGCATCGGCGGCGTGGTCTGGGGTGCGCCCACCGGCGAAGCCCAGCGCCTGAGTCCGCAGGTGCAGGAACTGACCGCGATTGCCTCCGGTTGGAGTTTGGCGCTGCGCACCGCACAAATCCGTGAAGAAGCCCGCACGCTGGCCGAGCAGCTTGCGGAATCCAACCGCCAGCTCCACAACGCGCAGAACGAAATCTTGCGCTCCAAGATGCTGATCAGCATCGGTGAAATGGCTGCGGGCGCCGCCCACGAGATGAACAACCCGCTGGCTGTTATCAGCGGCCGGTCGCAGTTGCTTGCCTCACAGCTTGAGGATCCCAAGCTCAAGCACGCTGCCAATCTGATCTACGAACAGACCCACCGCATCAGCGACATCATTACGGAGCTGATGCACTACGCCAAACCCGTTCCGCCAAAACCTGACATTGCGGATTTTGCGGATCTTGTCGACCGTGCGCTTCATACCGTCCGTGAACAGACCGATGTAAAGGACAGACGTATCGAGATCACCCTGGGCGATATTCCCCCGGTGAATGTCGATGCCGAGCAGATCACGGCTGCACTGGTCGAGATCCTGCTCAATGCGGTTCAGGCAACCGATCCAGCCGAAGGGCAGATCGAATTGCATGCGGCGTTTGATCCTTACTCGTCACGGGTCGCGGTAACCGTCACCGACAACGGATGCGGCATGGACGATAAGACGCTAAAGCACGCTTTCGATCCGTTCTTCAGCCACCTGAAGGCCGGCCGTCGCCGGGGTATGGGATTGGCCAAAGCCCTGCGATGGGTCGAATCCAACGGTGGATCGATTCGCCTGGAAAGCCGTGTCGATCACGGCACGCGCGTCCTGCTGCTGCTGCCGGCGGCTGCCGTGGAGATGCAGCCAAGTGCGGGCAGCAAGAAGCAGGCAGCCTCGTAGGAGCCGCTTCAACGGACGAATGATTCCAGTGGCCCAGCGTCGTTTTCGCCAATAGGGAAAGGTGCGAGTATGTCCCCAGTTGTAACCACATCACCCTCACTCAATGTGCTGATACCGCGTGTGCTGATCGTCGATGACGAGCCGATGCTCTTCGAACTGATCAACGACACAGTCGGCCGTGACGTGAAATGTCGGCTGGTCTGTGCGTTGAACCTGGCTGAGGCGCGCCGCATCCTGGAGACGGATCGCATCGACCTGCTGGTTGCGGATATTCACCTGCCCGATGGCGATGGAATGAGCTTGCTGCCCCTGATCCGCGAAAAGCAGCCGGAGGCATCGGCCATTGTCATTACCGGCGATCCAACCATCGAACGCGCCATCAGCGCGATTCGCGCCGGAGCGCTCGATTTTGTTCCCAAGCCGTTTGACATCACCCACCTGACCGAACGCGTCCGCAAGGCGTTGCAGCGACAGGCCATAATCGCGCGCAAGGAAAAGCGGCTGGATCGGCTGCGGGATGCTGTTCGTCGTCTCAATGAAGCCCGCAAGATCGTCAGCAAGAAGGTGGATTTGCTGTGCAATGACCTGGTAACGGCGTATGGGGAGCTGTCCCGGCAGTTTGATGGTGTGCGGACGCAGGAGGGGTTTCGGCGACATGTAGAAAAGGCCGCCGATCTGGAACAGATGCTGTGCCATACGATGGACTGGCTGTTGCGGGAAATGGGGTACAGCAACATCGCCATCTGGCTGGCGGCGGACAAGAATGATTTCCAGCTTGGGGCATACATGAAGTACACGGTTCCGGGTGATCGCCAGTTAACCGAGGCGTTGCGGAACGGGCTGGTTCCGATGACGCTGCGGAAGGGGCTGGTGCATTTTGGACCCGATGAAGCCGAGGAGATGCTCACACCCGAAGAGTTTGAACTGCTGGAAGGGCAATCCGTGCTGAGCATCGACTGCACGTATCTGGCCGAGTCGCTGGCGGTCGTGACGCTGTTCCGGGACGATGACAAGCCGTTTACGGATGCGGATGCAGCCATTTTGCGGGGGATCAGCAGCGTGTTCGGATCGTTGCTGGCAGGGATCGTGAAGGAGCACGAGGATTTCCAGGCGGATGTCGAGAAAGAGTACGGCGAAGACGGGCCGCGCGATAAAAGCAGCGATGCCGATTGGTGGAAACGCGGGGAGCCCCCACCGTTCTGATGGACAAGCGAAGCCCGGCATGATCTGTATGGGGGGACATCTCTGGGATTATCGAAAAAGTGCGGGTTGACGCTGGATGGCTATGTTCGGCGTCAACCTGTTCTTTTTGCGCATACCATTGGACGGAAGGTGAAAATTAGGGTATTTTTAGCAATGCGTTTTCGCTTCCTGCTGCCTTTCTTCGGGGGGGGAGAAATTCACCGAACCGAACCCACTGCGAACCCATTCAAACCCACTTTCAGGAGAAAAAACCGCGATTTTAGCGCATTAACGAGGGTCAGCGGGGGACGAACCCAATTTTGAACCCTTCAAAGCGAACCCACTGAAGGGGGATTCTCGACGTCCGATCAGTGAGTTCAGGAAGGGAATACTTGC
Organism: uncultured Tepidisphaeraceae bacterium; assembly: GCA_964606625.1. Lineage (GTDB taxonomy): Bacteria > Planctomycetota > Phycisphaerae > Tepidisphaerales > Tepidisphaeraceae > CALEKX01. The sequence continues at coordinate 4,228 of CAZSJB010000255.1, forward strand.
CCGATGGGCAATCCTGGGAATAAGACATATCGCTTGCGCGTTTAAGGAATTGTCGAAGGGGGGAGAGGAGTTTGAATGAAGCAACGGATCGGATTGCTGGGAGTGATTGTGTGTCTGATGGCGGGTGTCGCCGCCGGCCAGGAAGCTCAGCCTGCCAGGGCGGAGCTGCTGGCGAATGTCCAAGCTATCCAGCCGGGGAAGCCTTTCCTCCTCGGGGTACGCATCCACATGGAACCTGGCTGGCATGTCTACTGGAAACATGCCGGTCAGGCGGGAATCCCAACCGAGATCACGTTTGAGCTGCCTGAGGGGTTTGAAGTGGGGGAGGTGCAGTACCCCGTGCCGATCAAGTTTGTTCAGCCCGGAGATATCATCGGTTATGGCTATGAGGGCGAAGTGCTGTTCCTGACGCCTGTTACGCCGCCTGCTGAATTGGAAAAGGAACAGGTATCCATCAAAGCCAGCGCCGAATGGCTAGTCTGTGCCGATATCTGTCTTCCCGGAAACGCTGAGCTGGCCATCACCTTGCCGGTCAGCGAGGAGGCCTCGCCTGCCAATACCGAGCTGTTTGAGACATGGGCGGAACGCATTCCTGTTTCGATGAACGAAGAGGGTTCGCTGATCACCCACGTGACAACACACTCCACCCAGGAGGGTCGCAACGCCACTAACACCACTGTCTTTGAGATGGTGTCTCCGCTTACGGAGATTGATTTCTACCCTGCCGGTGATCCGGGGCTGCGCATCGAAAACATCCAGGTCCAAACGCCGGAGGACAAGCAGGTGCGCATCACCTACACGATTTCGCCTCTCGCGGGTCGGAAGCAATGGCCCGCAGAACTCGAGGGGCTGATCGTCTACACAGGCCCCCACGGCCGGCAGGGTACGATGATCACGTTCCCCACACCGGCATTACCCCAGCCGGACCAGAACTGAAACCATTTTTCCCACGATT
>CAZSJB010000256.1:0-2875 GCA_964606625.1 uncultured Tepidisphaeraceae bacterium
CTGCCTTCCATTTCGTGAGTTAGAGTCTTGGGAGTTGAGGACAATGGATCATGCCGCATGATCGGTCCCTGGGGGTAAACAGACGGGCCGATTGTTGTCGGTAATGACGTCTGACCACTGACGCATCGCGCTCGCGCGACGGTCAGCAATTTGCGGAGACTAAATTGCAAATCGAGATTATGGAGGGACAGGCAGCCGACCGGCTGCTGGCGGATGAAGGATTTATGCGCCAGTGGGCGGAGCTGCATGCAGTGTGTCCGTGGGGAACAGTGCTACAAGCACCCGGGTTCGCCAGAGCCTGGTACACGACCTATCGCCAACGATACGAACCGGTTCTACTGCTGGGACATGACAGCAGCGGCCGCAACGTGGGGCTGATGGCGCTGGGGCGTTCGTCCCGGGGGGACCTGGTGATGGCGGGCGGTGTGCAGGCAGAGTACCAGACCTGGTTGGCAACGCCCGAGCATGGAAATGCCTTCGCCACAGGTAGCTTTTACGCATTGGGGCGTCGCTATCCATCGGCTTCCATCACGCTCAAGTATCTGCCGCCGCAAACCCCGCTCGAATGGCTGAACAGCGATTCGCCGGCTGCGCGGTACTGCACGCTGGCCACTGCCAACCGTCCCATGATGGATCTGACCGATCGCGCGGCGATCGACAAATGTCTCAAGCGCCGCAATATCCGATCGCGTCTCAACAAGCTCCGCGCCGGCGGATATGCAGGCATTGAACAGGTTACCGATCCAGCCGAACTTCAAAAGTATTTTGACGAGGTCATCGCCTGGCATGACTTCCGACGTGTGACGGTCAGCGGCGTGGGACCGTTCGAGAGGGATCCGCTGAAAAAGCAGTTCCACCTGGAAATGCTGAAACAGGGTGTGCTCTACACGACGGTCCTGAAGATGCAGGACCAGGTGGTGTCGTTGCAGATGGACATGCTCGGGACGAAGGTAGTGCACTTGGCGCTGGGCGCATATGCACCGTGGCTGAGTAAGTTCGCCCTGGGCAAGATCCATATCCTCGAAGTTGCTCAACTGCTTCGGGACGCGGGCTTGAAATGGATGGACCTCACGCCGGGAGATGATCCTTACAAAGCTGAGTTCGCCACCCACTGGGAGACGGTGCATACGCTGACCGTCTGCCCGGGACTGCTGGCACATCAGCGGGCGCGGCTGGTACTTCAGGTCGACGGGCTGGCACGGCGCGGATTGCAGCGCATCGGATCCGATACCGTGGCGGCGAAAATCGCCCTCCACAACCTGCGCACGCGGCCGCTGGCGACGCTTGCCCAGCCGGTGCGCAAGCTGCTGGGTCGATGGCGCTCGCGCGAGGCGAAGGTTGTATACGCCATACCCGCAGTTCGCCTGCAGGATCTGGCTGCAACGGAGGCTGCGAATGCCGTCCGGTTCGATTGTATCGGCGACTGGCTGACTTATCAGCCGCGCGGCCTTGAAGCCGCACGTCATGCCTGCCTCTCCGATGCCACGCGGCGATTCGCCGATGGCATGCAATCGTTCACGATGATCGAGGATGGATGCCTGCGATTCAGTTGCTGGCTGGCAGATCACCCGTCACAGGTACTTTCCGAACAACAACTGGCAGAATCGGGCTGGGGAGAGCGCAGTGCCCTGCTGCTGGATATCCGCACGTACGGCGGTGACCGTGCGTCGACGATCGCCATTGCCCTGCCTGAGGTTGTGCGCCAAGTTGCGCAGCAAAAAGACACCAGTACGGTCCTGGTGGTCATCGGACGCGATGATCGCGCGTCAGCCGAGGTATTGGAGCAGCTCGGATTTCGCCGTGAAACGCGTCCGGTAGGATTCCTGCGGGCAAACAAATCCCATATGGCAGCCGCAGTAAACGGCTGGATGAGCCTGCTGGTAGCCCTGCAGGTCATGGGGTTGGGTTAGTTACGCCACGACCTATCCGGCGCCAGCAAGTTGGGTAATCCGGTTCCTCTAACCGAATCGCTCCGGCTGTCATTGGACGCTGCGCACCTCACCTTTTATCCTCATGGCATATGGGCGAACGTTATCTGATCACGGGCGGCGCCGGGTTTATTGGCTCGCATCTTTGCGAACGGCTGCTGAAAGATGGGCATCAGGTTGTCGTGCTGGATGACCTGTCGACCGGCCGCGAGAGCAATATCCGCCACCTGATAGGAACGGCGGGGTTTCAACTGGTGCGTGATACAGTTGAGAACGCTCAAGTGGTGAACACCCTGATGGCCCAATGCGACCGGGTGTTTCATCTGGCGTCCGCCGTCGGCGTACAACTGGTGGTAGATGAGCCCGTTCGCACCATTCGCACCACGATCCATGGGACGGAAGTCGTCCTGGAAGCCGCCTACCGGTTCAACCGGCCGGTGCTGATCACGTCGTCCTCCGAGGTGTACGGCAAAGGCACGCGGGTTCCCTTCAATGAAGATGATGATGTGGTGATGGGATCCACCCGTCACAGCCGCTGGTGCTACGCCTACAGCAAGGGCATCGACGAGTTTCTCGGGCTGGCGTATCACAAGCAGTACGGTTTGCCGGTGGTGGTGGTACGGTTGTTCAATACGGTCGGACCGCGCCAGGTAGGCATGTACGGGATGGTCTTACCCCGCTTTGTGCAGGCAGCATTGCACGGCGAACCACTGAAGGTTTTTGGAACTGGTGAGCAGTCCCGATGCTTCTGCCACGTCAGCGATGTGGTTGAGGCCCTTGTGCAGTTGATCCTCAAACAAGAGGCCTACGGCAACGTATTCAATGTAGGCAGCGATGAAGAGATCAGCATCAACGATCTGGCACAGCGCGTGATCAACCTCACCGGTTCGTCCAGTTCCATCGAACGTCTGACCTACGAACAGGCCTACGGCCAGCCCTTCGACGAC
>CAZSJB010000256.1:2885-5168 GCA_964606625.1 uncultured Tepidisphaeraceae bacterium
GCGGCGCGTGCCCGATCTCACACGCATTCGAAACCTGATCGGCTTTAAGCCGCGCCTTAATCTGGATGAGATCATCCAGTCGGTTATCACGGAATACCGCCAAGGAGTGCCGTAATCCGATTATCGGACATCTGTGCGGGTGGTACCCTGTGGTTTTGCTGGTCAGGGTGCAATTTTGAGGTAAACTCCTGGCGTAGATAAGCGGATGTGACACCGGGGCGTTTGAGGCCTGCAGACTCCCCAGAACGTCAGTGCCGACAAAAAATTGCCGAAGATAAGCAGGGTCGGCACGGACGAGGAAGCACCATTGATGATCTCCGGACTGCTAGCACTGGCGCTCTCAGCGGATGACGTGCTGTCGCCGTATATCTACGTTTTCTACGCATCCTTTCTGGTGTCCTTCCTGTTCACCCCGATCATGCGATCGGTAGCAATCTTCTTTAATATTATTGACGAACCTGATCGCATTCGGAAAATGCACCGCACACCAGTGGCTTACCTGGGCGGTGTTGCGGTCTTCCTCGGACTGTTGGCGGGCCTGGCGTCCAGCCAGTTTCTTACCCTCCATCGCCTGGAACCCGGTTGGCCGGACCATTTGGTAATCAAGTTCAGCATCGTCGTGGGCGCATGCGTCATCGTCCTGCTGGGGTTGTGGGATGACATCAAGCGGGTCAGCCCGGCGGTGAAGATCGCCGGGCAGGTGTTTGCCGCCCTCATGCTCCTGGTGGATGGAGTCGGAACGGAAATCGCCGGCCCGGTGCTGGCCTTCGGGTATCGCCTCCTGCAAGTCAAGTTCGGATTCCCAACCATCCCTGCTGAGATCTTCGATGTGATCATCGTGGCGATCAGCAGCATCACTGTCATCGCGATTATCGTCTTCTGCTGCAACGCCACCAATCTGATGGACGGACTGGACGGCCTGTGCGGCGGCGTGACGGCGATCATCGCTGCCGGGTTCCTGTTCCTTGCGGTCAACCTCGCCATGTGGGGCGGCGGGCTGGGCATTAACTGGGACGGATTACGCGTTGTGCTCGCCCTGTCCCTGCTGGGGGCCGTTCTCGGGTTCATCCCATATAACTTCAACCCCGCCAGTATCTTCATGGGGGATACCGGCAGCATGCTGCTGGGGTATGTCTGCGCAGTGCTGATTGTGCTGATGGGCCAGGGACAGCATCCCAAGTGGTTCCTGGCATCGATGGTGATCTTCGCCCTGCCGGTGCTGGATACCGCGCTGGCGTTCGCCCGCCGATGGGTCAACGGCCGTCCTCTTTTCAGTGCGGACAAGTTCCATATCCATCACCAGTTTGTCTCCCGTGGGTTTTCGGTAAAGCAGACGGTCATCATGATGTATGTGATGGCCATTGGATTCGCCGCTCTGGGTACATTGACCGTCTACTTGCGAACACGATATGCGGCTGCGGTCTGGATGGTGGTCTTTGGCTGCCTGCTGGTTGCCGCCTACAAGATGGGCATGGTCCACGAGCGGAAGACCGCTGTTGAACCCAAGCGACTTGGTGAAGGACAAGTCGAGGAGCCCACAGCCCTTGAAACGCAGGATGAAGGCGTCATCGAGTTTATCGATAACGCTGACACGTCCACCTCCAATCCGACAGCCTCCCCCTGGCCGGCTCCCAGTTCTCAGCCACCGACGAGGTAATTCGCTTAGTATGCTCCTGACAGTCTGAAATCAGCAAGGATGACGCGCATCCCTCCTGATGGAATCTCGGGCATCAGGATTGATTCATGCGCGTCGTTCCATGATCATCCTTTTCTGCATTGAGCATTTGTAAACGTTCCGTGGCACACGGCTATTTGCCCATGCCATATCGTAAAAATTTCCCATGCCAAAGCCGACCGCTCCCCACTTTTCACCGTCGCAGGCGCATACCCCTTTACTGAAAAATGCCCCCTTCAAACTGTCGTGGCGCGGAGAGGACATCGTCCCCTGGCAACGCCGGATTCGGCGCAAGCTGCGAGAGTTGCTGGGGATGCCGCCCCGCAACCGCGATGACCTGAACGTACGCCCCCTCTGGTCACGCCAAACCGACTTGGGGCGGATCGAAAAGTTTATCTTCACCGCCGAACCGGGCGCTGATGTGCCTGCGTACTGGTGCGTGCCCCACGGTCTCCAGCCGCCCTATCCCGTCTTCATCTGTCTGCAGGGACATACCAGCGGCATGCACAATTCCATCGCCCTCTCACGCGATGAATCGTCGCCCATTGAAGTGGCCGGTGATCGTGATTTTGCCATCGGCTGCATGAAACGCGGTTTTGCCGCCCTCT
>CAZSJB010000257.1:0-5164 GCA_964606625.1 uncultured Tepidisphaeraceae bacterium
CGATCCCAAAAACTCTGGCGGACCTGGAACGCCATTGTGAATAAGACCCTCGTGCCCTGCGGAATAGAAGCTGCTTCTGCTCATACGCGTTGCGTCTGGGCAGCACAGCTCAGCCAGCCCGACATCGTGATGCTGCCAGCCGATTTGATCCGAACAACCGGTCCAGCAGACAACCGCCAGACCTGCGTCGAAGGACTGGAACGGATCTTTGCCGATTGTTATGACCAAGCTGTCCTGCCCAGCGAACTCGGTGTTCCCTGGACAAAACGTGGCAGACCGATACCGATGGATCAACTGGTGCAAATGGTAAACACCCTTGCGTGACGAAGGATATTACACCGCTCGAACGATCAGGCCACGAATGCAATAGCTGGATGGCGTAACTGGTCGATCCGTTCCCCTCTCAACTGGCTGCTTGCCGCCAATACCGCGATATGGGCCAGTGCGGAACAGGATGCGATGCAGCGTCGATACCCCCTTATTCATGGGCTGGTTTGCAATGATCGGCCGACCGCCAACCCGGACAGACCAGATTCCGTTACGGCAATCTGCCGTCAGCTCGAACTGTATCCACTGTCCCAACGGTACGGCAACGCTACGCTCTGTCGCGATCACCGTACCGTTTCCCAGCACAGTTATCCTTATGGGCACCCCTCCACCCAAAGCCGGCAACAGTTCAATCTCAAGGATATCACTCGGGCCAGCCGGCTCAGCCAGCAACTCGAAGCTGGCTTGAAGCGTGACCGCCTCTGCAAACAGCCGCTGGGCACAGGCATAGTCGTAAGGATCGCGATTAGTCAGGCGAAGCATCGCTTGCCCGTTGGCTGACTGCTCAGTGGTGATGGACGCCCATTTCGGCTGATAGGTATTCCAGCCGGGTATAATCGCACCCGTTGCGGCGATGGGTTCGCTATCTACCTGGCCCATCCCGTCAGCCTGCACCGGTAAAGGGATCCGGCTGACCCAGATATCCTCTTTGCTCATGCTGTAGACCAGCCACAACACGTTCTCGTTGCGTGAACCGTCGTTGGCCCATTCCGATATCCCACGCGTGTACTGCGGACCGATGCTTCGATGCATCCCCTCGTATCGCTGGATCGGCAGTTCGCCCTGCACAATCCGCATCCGCCCGAAATGGATTCCATCCTCTCCGGTAACCATTGCCAGCGGATAGCGACATCGTGTCGAGGGGTTATAGACCAGCACATAGCGTCCATCAGTAGTGCGTTGCGCCCAGACCTTGGCTTTTCCAGTTACCAGCGTGGACGGGACCACCGGCTGAGACCAGTCATGGTCATCGGACGATTGGGTGGTCCAGCCCATTTTGCTGATGCCCACCCGCACGCCGTCCGGCCTTCGATAGAAACACCATGCCTTGCCGCAGACCCACTTATCGCTGTCACCGGGAACCTTTCCTTCTGGCCAGGCCGACGGTTCATGCCACTTCATCCGCCGCTCTCCCAGCAGCCTCCCGCGATCCTGCTGCTCCAGGAAGACATGATCCGCCAGCAGCATCTCACAGGCACGGATGAACTCCGCATCATCCGCTTCTCGATACACAGGTGGGCAATGCACAACACCTTCAGGCTGCTGAAGGGTCATCACCGGCCCCAGCTCATGATTGGGATAAATCTCTCGAACCACTAATCCCCCCTTGCGGTCCTCTGACGTATCGCGTCGATCCAGCCGCAACCCGGCAATCATGAGCATCCGCCCGTTTGGAGCATGATAGAAATACATGCGCAGACACGTGGACACCCCTTGCGGAAACATCTCGCGCGGCGGGGACCAGTTCACCCCATCGTCTGAAGTGCTGTACAGCTCTCGTGACGGCCACACATCTTCGTCTTTTTCACAACTGTTCCATCCGACATAAAAGCGTCCCTTCCAGCAGGCCATGTCAACATGATGGTGATAGGTCCATCCCCGGCCATCGGTCAGCTCGGGTGCGTCTCGCGACGCACGAAAGACCTGGAAGCTCTGCCCCCCAACCACCGGGGGCAGTCCACCATCCGGCAGATTCAGGTCAAGGCGCTGTTGCTCCTCTCCCTGGATGCTGAGAATCTCGTGAGTCTGTGTCATGGCTCATTTCTGCCAGAAGCTGTTATTGGCTGCAGCATTCCATCCAATTGGATGGTCTTGCCTGCAGCCGGGTGCAGATCAACCACTCGATCTCCCAATCGCACCCTGCAGGGAAATCCGGTGGTTGATCGAAGTGTCACCTGTACCAGTCGCCCCTCGTTCCATTGCATGTCTATTTCAAACCCATCCCGTGCGCGCAGACCGGTAATAGTCCCTGACTGCCAGGCGGGCGGCAGAGCCGGCAACAGATCGATAATCACCACACCTTCACTGGTTCGCATGTGACTTTGCAAAAACAGTTCAACCAATCCTCCGGTTGCACCGAAATTACCGTCCACCTGAAAAGGCCCGCATTTGTCAAACAGATTAGGAAAGGTGCGTCGTGCCAATTGCAGGGACAATTGCCGATAAGCCATTGCCCCATCACCCGCACGACCCCACAGCGGAATTCGCCAGGCATAACTCCAGCCAGTGCTGCCATCGCCCCGCCACGTCAGCAGTACTTTTGCTGCTTTAAATATCTCGGGATCATCGGGCGTGATATCCCACCCGGGGTACAATCCCCACAGCGGCGACATGTGACGATGCTTATTGTCGGGGGTGTCAACATCCTCAATCCATTCCTGCAACTGCCCATGCTTGCCCACCTGGTTGGGCGGGAGTTGATCACGAGCTGCCTGAAGTCGCTTTACAAGCTCTGCATCACTGTTCAGTTCCTCAGCCGCTTCTATCGTGTAATTGAATAGCGCCCGAATGAGCTGGCTGTCCATGGTGGGTCCGTACGTCAACGGCCCCTGTTCTGGCGAATGCGATGGATTGGTTACCAGCCAGCCGGTCCTGGGATCGACAATGAGGAAATCCAGAAAGAACAAAGATGCCTCTTTCATCGCAGGATAGGCACGATCCCTGAGAAACCGTCGATCCCTGCTGAACAGGTAATGCTCCCACATATGATGACATAGCCAGGCACTGCCGGTGGGCCATACTCCCTCGATGTTGTTGATCGGCGCACTGCCTCGCCACATGTCCGTGTTGTGATGCACAACCCATCCACGCGCACCGTATTGCTTGCGGGCGGTGCGCCCGCCGGTGATCTGAAGATCATCCACCAGATCAAAGAACGGCTGATGCAACTCGGCAAGATTTGTCAGCTCTGCCGGCCAGTAGTTCATCTGGAAGTTGATGTTCAGGGTAAATTTGCTGTCCCAGGGAGGATCCATCAATTCATTCCAGACGCCCTGGAGATTGGCTGGTTGCGAGCCCGGACGGCTGCTGGCAATCAGGAGATAACGGCCAAACTGAAAATAGAGCATGGCAAAGGCCGGATCGGCTGCCAAGCCGGCGGTGGGCTCCTGGCCACTCAGAATGTCATCCCCCTTCGAGGCATCGGCTGCAATCCGACTTAACCGCTGATCCGTGGGAAGATCCGCAAGCTTCGTTCGCCCCAGGTTGAGGTGCATGCGATGGAACAGATGCTGGTAATCAGCAATATGATCCTGTCGGATCCGAGCAACGTCCTTGTCGCCCAGTTTTGCCAAAGTTGCCTCGCATCGCTCAGCCGGATCGGCACTGATGTCCTCAAAATTAATCACGCTTGTATGCGCTGCCAGCAGAAGCGTGGCACTGTCGGCATTGCGTACGTCGATCCCCGAGTCAGTGATAATCAGTTTGCCCCCCCTCACACGGCTGCACAATCGCGATTCAAAGCTTACGCCATCGGCTTGAACCTTCCCGCGAAGACCCAGCGTGTCCTCCGAAATAACAAATGACTGAAACTGCTCATGGGGGCTGTCCATCCGAAGGCGGAAGCTCAGCCGGCCGGATTTAGAGGCGGTCAGATGGATGACAATGACCTGATCGGGATGGCTAGCGAAAACCTCCCGGGTGTAGATGACATCGCCTGCCTGATATTCCGTACGAGCGATGGCCGAGTTCAGGTCCAATTCACGCCGATATCCCTCCGCAGGTTCGTGGCCATCAAAGATAAAATGCAGATCTCCAAACGGCTGATAGGGCATCTGGCGAACGGGATCGCTGAGAAACCGAGAGCGGACAATTTCAGCCGCTTCCTCATGCTTGCCGTCAAACAATAGTGCCCGAATGCTGGTAAGCACATCGGCCGCACCTTCCCGGACATAGTCATGCGGCCGTCCACGCCACAGTGTATCCTCGTTGAACTGGATGCGTTCCTCAGCAATTCTTCCGAATACCATCGCCCCCATTCGGCCATTACCTATGGGCAGGGCTTCCTCCCAGATCTTCGCCGGCTGTGTGTACCAGAGACACAGATCCTTGTTCGCTGCGGATTCACTGCTGGCTGCCCGATTCTGAGAACTCACCACCATCAGCACTCCCAATATGACCCAACGCCACATCCCATTTCCTTAGTAATGCGCATGCTTCAGCCAAATGCCGGTAGCCACACACTCATTTCGCCGCTCCCACGATTGCCCCACGCGAAATACGGGATTAGACGAATAGCTACTTTCTCATAGGGGATGGAACTGACCTCCCGGTAAAGACTGTTTTCCCATGCGCCCCCTCTGCGCAGCAGCCCGTTGGTTCGCAATGCAAGAATGCCATCCAACTCCTTCATCCACTCAACTTCGAATGTGGCATCGCGCGACAATCCCACGTTCATGACCTCAACCCCCGGAGGCAGATCTGCGGATTCCAGGCAATAGACCAGCGGTCCACGCAGAACAGCCAGTTGATTGCGTGCCTCTTCCACCAGAGGGTGTGCTTCCACCAGCCGAACCCGCATCGGCAGTTCGATCTCAATCCTGTCGCCCGGCTGCCATTGTCGTTGTAATTCGTAATAACTGCCGGGCTGGGCAGCCGGCTGATGGTCACCATTTACAGCGATGCGGGCGTCCATTGCCCACGAAGGAATGCGGAGCATGAGTGAGAATGTCACGGGACGCGTTGTATCGATGGTGATCTGTACATGCCCATCCCACGGATAGTCTGTTTCCTGCGTAAGAACGACCTGAGCTTCTCCGATGGACATCGACGCACGGCTTCCGCCATAAAGCAACACATAAATGGCTTCCTCAGATCGCGCATAGGCATAGCTGGATAC
>CAZSJB010000258.1:0-5163 GCA_964606625.1 uncultured Tepidisphaeraceae bacterium
AGTTTGCGGCCGGTCTTCGAACGTGTTTTGGAGACCAGCTTGCGCAGCCGCTGCCAGATACACGGCAACGACGGCGGCTGGGCATCCGCCGAATCACCTGCCAGCTCAAATGCGGCACACCCCACCACCAGCGGCCCCAGCAGCGGTCCGTATCCAGCCTCGTCGATCCCGGCAACGATCATGCCGCGAATTGTACTGATTCCGCCGCAATCGCCACGTCCTGCGTCTTCGTGGCGACACCTGTCGTTCGCCACGGTGTGAAATTTGCGACCACGCAACAGCGTGAATGCACCGCAACTGATGCTTCTTCCGGGACTTGGCGCGAAATCGCTACTGTTTCAGCCGCAGAGAAACGCCTTTGAAGATCTGATCATCCCCGACTGGCCTGCTCCCCAGCCGCACGAAACCCTCCGGACCTGCGCCCAGCGCTGGGCCATGTCGCTGACCCCGCGCCGGCCGCTGTTCATCGGCGGCGTCTCATTTGGGGGGATGGTCGCCTTGGAACTGGCCCGCAGCCTGAACGCCAATGGTGTATTTCTCATCGCTAGCTGCCGCGACAGCCGTTACGTCAACCCGGCCTATCGCCTCTTGGGTGCAATGGCCCGCTTCTTTCCGATGGACCTGGAGCGCTGGCTGATCCGGGAGATTGGCGGTGATGGACTGACTTGGCTGCAGGAACTGAATCAAGCCGAGGCGGCGCTGATCCGACGCGTGGCATGCGATGTCGACATGCCCCTCCTCCGCTGGGGTGGCCACCAGATGCTCCGCTGGCGCTTTACAGAACCGCTGCCCTGCCCCGTCTATCAGATCCACGGTGCTCGGGACGACATCATCTATCCCCAGCCACAGCAGACCGACCTGCTGATTCTTGACGCCAAGCACCTGATCCACATCACCCACGCCGCAAAGGTTAACCAGTTCATCCGCGAACGAATGGCCTGTGTCAAAGCAATGAATCACACCCCATCCAATCGCCAGTCCAGCCAAATGGTCTGATACGCCATTATGCCGAATCCGATGTCGGCTTGGACGACTTGCTACAACTGGAGGAAGCAGACGGCGGATTCTGCAATGCCGCCAGCGTACAGGCGATGATGTGATCACAAATGGTCTGGACGCGCTGGTAATCCGCCAGTTCAGGCTGGATCGCCTTAATGATCGGACGGTGCTCAATGTAATAGAGGCATTGCCCGAGGAGGCTGGCTGTATGAAGCGCCACCTGCTCTGGAGAGAGGCGCCGCGGGGAGAGAGCTGTCACAATCCGATCTACGCGTGCAAAGAGCGGCCGGGTCATGTCAAGAATGGTGTCGAAGGCAGCCGACGGTTGCGCAATCTCGCGGGCGAAAATGATCCGTCGCCAGGCAGGCGTGTCGGGACTGAGGGCGCGATGGAGAAATTGCTCCACAAACCGGCGCAGTTGTGATTCAGGCGGGCCGGTAAGAATTTCATCCCCCGGGATGACCGCGCGGCTTTCTTCGGCTACCCTGCGCAACAGAGCCGCATAGAGCTCGGCTTTGTCGCGAAAGTGATAGTTTACCAGCGCAAGACTCACCCCCGCCCGCTGGGTAATCTCCCGAACGGTCGCCTGGTGATAGCCAAACTCGGCGAACACCTCCGCGGCTGCATCCAGCAGCTTCTGACGCGTATCCGGCGTCGCCCTGGGGCTGGTTTCAGCGGACATTTGACCTCAAAACCATAAAGCGAAAAGAAATGCGAACCTGGAGCAATATATTATCGTTAAACCCTTTTGAACAGTTGTTCAATAACGCCTTGACTTGTCGAACGGACGTTCTAAACTTATGTTCAACCAACCTGCTAATTGAACGCTATCCCTGAACAAACTGAAACGAACCAACACGGAGCCTCTGAATGAGTCGCAATTTTTTGAAGCCGATGACAGCAACGCTATTGCTGTTGACACCGCTGCTCGGCGGATGCGAGGAGCAAGAGGCTGCTTCGGCGCCACCCCCGCCGCCGGAAGTGTCCATCATGACCGTTCAGACCCAGCCAGCTGTGCTGAGTAGCGAGCTGCCCGGTCGGATTGTCAGCGCACGCGTATCGGATGTGCGTCCACAAGTCAGCGGCCTCATCCAGAAGCGGCTTTTTGAAGAGGGAACTGACGTCGAAGCAGGGCAAGTCCTGTACCAGATCGACCCGGCTCCCTTCCAGGCACGATATGACAGTGCAGCCGCCAATCTGCTGTCCGCCCAAAAGGCGGCGGAGCAGGCCCGCGCTGCGCTCAATGCCAGCCTCGCCAATGTGGCGCGACAGGAAGCAACGCTGAAGCTTGCGGAGACCAACCTGAAGCGCCTTGAGGATCTGTTTGCCGCCTCAGCCGTCTCCGAAAGCGAGCGGGATCAGGCAGCGACCGATGTGCAGGTCGCCCGTGCTGCCCTCCTGGCTGCCCAAGCCCAGGTGGAAAGCGACCGCGGCGCCATCGCCAACGCCGAAGCTGCGATCGAGCAAGCCAAAGCTGCCCTCCAGTCCGCAGAGATCGACCTGGACTACACAAAGGTCAAGGCACCAATCTCCGGACGCATCGGCCGGTCTAATGTCACGGAAGGCGCTATTGTCACGGCCTATCAGCCGCTGGCCCTGGCAACCATCCAGCAGTTGGACCCTATTTATGTGGATGTGCCCCGCTCAACTGCCGAGCTGCTCGAACTGCGTCGCAGTGTCGAAAGCGGTCGCCTGAATCGCGACGGCACCAACCGCGTACGGATCATTCTTGAAAATGGCATGGAGTACCCCCATCTGGGCACCCTGAAGTTCAGCGACGTGACGGTCGACCCCACGACCAGTTCCGTCATCCTGCGTATTGAGGTGCCTAACCCGGATGGCTACCTGCTCCCCGGGATGTTTGCTCGGGCCATCGTGGAAGAAGGTGTACACCAGCATGCGATTCTCGTTCCGCAGGAAGCCATTACGCGCGATCCGCGCGGCGTTGCAATCGCCCTGGTGTTGGATGAGGCCGATACGGTGCAGCAGCGACAACTCACCGCTGAACGGGCCATCGGCAATCAGTGGCTGATCTCCGACGGATTGAACGAAGGCGACCGGCTGATTGTGAAAGGCACTCAGCGGATTCGGCCTGGCTCGCCGGTTCGGATCGTCGAAACCCTGCCCTCTACGCCGGTCGAGGCCCAGGCCCAGGCTCCGATGGCCACCCCGGATATCCACTGACGGAGAACGACGTTGTTATCCCGATTCTTCCTCGCCCGCCCGGTTTTTGCCTGGGTGATCGCGATCATCCTGATGCTGGCTGGTGCGCTGGCGATCTACAATTTGCCTGTATCTCAGTATCCGCCGATTGCGCCACCATCGATCGCCATCGAGGCGTTCTATCCCGGTGCATCCGCTAAGACGGTGGAAGACAGTGTCACCCAGATCATCGAACAGAAGATGACCGGGTTCGAGAACATGCTCTACATGTCAGCGGAGAGCAGTTCTTCGGGCCAGTCGCGCATCGAGCTGACGTTTACTCCCGGCACTGATCCGGACGTCGCCTGGTCGCAGGTGCAGAATAAGCTGCAACTGGCGATGGCCGGTCTGCCGGAGGTGATCCAGCGCCAGGGCGTGCAGGTCAGCAAATCCACGCGCAACTACCTGATGATCATCAGCTTCTACTCCGAAGACGGGAGTATGAGCGGGATTGACGTTCGGGACTACGCGGTCTCGAACATCGAAAAGATCCTGGCGCGTGTGCCGGGTGTGGGTGAAGTGGTCGCGTTCGGCGGCCAGTACGCGATGCGCGTCTGGCTGGATACAGCCAAGCTGACCGATTATGGCCTGACCATCTCGGATGTGGTGACGGCGCTACAGTCGTATAACGTGGAGGTGTCCGCCGGACAATTTGGCGGTGCACCGGCTGTGGAGGGCCAGCGGCTGAACGCCACGATCACCGTCCAGAACCTCCTGCAGACTCCCGAGGAGTTCGCGCAGATCCCGATCCGTAACAATCCCGACGGGTCGATTGTCCGCATCGGCGACGTCGGCCGTACGGAACTGGGCGCTGAACGCTATGACGTCGACGTCTACTATAACGGATATCCCTCAGCCGGTCTGGCGATTCGCCAGGCACCTGGCGCCAACGCCCTGGAAACTGCCAAAGCCGTCAAGGCGAAAATGGCTGAGCTGAGCGAGTACTTCCCGCCCGGCCTGCGCTACGCCTACCCCTACGAAACAACTCCCTTCGTCCAGGTCGCCATCAACGGCGTCATCAAGACGTTGTTCGAAGCCGTCATCCTGGTTTTCCTGGTGATGTACCTGTTCATGGGCAACTTCCGGGCGACACTGATCCCCACGATTGCCGTCCCGGTCGTGCTCTTGGGCACGTTCGCGGTGCTGGGGCTGTTGGGCTTCTCCATCAACATGCTCACCATGTTCGCGATGGTGCTGGCGATCGGCCTGCTGGTCGACGACGCGATCGTTGTCGTCGAAAACGTTGAGCGCATCATGAGCGAAGAGGGCCTCTCGCCGCGCGAAGCCACCTACAAGAGCATGGGCGAAATCACCCCCGCCCTGATCGGGATCGGGCTGGTGCTTTCAGCAGTCTTCGGACCGATGGCCTTCATGGGTGGATCGACGGGTGTCATCTACCGACAGTTCTCGGTCACCGTCATCTCCGCCATGATGCTTTCGGTGGTGGTGGCGCTGATCCTCACCCCGGTGCTGTGTGCGTCGATGCTCAAGCCCGTGGCCAAGGGACACGAGCCGGGCGAAGGTGGCGTGTGGATCCTGCGGCCGTTCTTCCGCTGGTTCAACCGCTTCTTCAACAACGCCCGGGATACTTACCTGAAACTGGTGCATCGGGCCTTGACCCACACCATCCAATACCTGGTGATTTTCGCCCTCATCACCGCAGCACTGGTCTATCTGTTCCGGCGCATGCCCACGGCCTACCTGCCGGACGAGGACCAGGGCATGATGATGGTACAGGCAATCCTGCCGCCCAATGCCACGCTGGAAACCACCCGCGAGGTCATGAATCGGGTGCGCACCTACTTCGAGGAGAACGAGCCGGACACGGTGGAAACCGTCATGATGATCTCTGGCGCCAGCTTCGCGGGTGCCGGCCAGAACATGGGCATGGCGTTCATCAAGCTGAAGGACTGGGACCTGCGCCAGGATACGGAAATGAAGGTCGATGCGATCTCCCGCCGG
>CAZSJB010000259.1:0-5136 GCA_964606625.1 uncultured Tepidisphaeraceae bacterium
CGATGCTCGAGCAGGAGCTGGCGCGCCGTGCCCGCAACATGCTCAAGGGCGTGGTAGACGACCCGTATTGCATTGGCATCTTCGTCGATAACGAGCTGTCGTGGGGCGACCGCTCATACCTGGCGCGCGGCGTCGTCGCCGAGGGCGAGCCCGACCAACCGGCCAAGGTCGCAATGCGCGACTGGCTGGCAGAAAAGTACGGCACCATCAATGCGTTCAACGCCGCCTGGGGACTCAATCTGGCATCGTTCGATGCCTTCCTTGAATCCAAGGCACTGCCGAGCACCGACGCCGGTCAGGCGGATCTTGTGGCGTTCAACGAAGTGATTGTCCACAAGTATTTCCAGACCATCCGCGACGGCTTGAAGGCAATCGCCCCGAACAAGCTTTACCTGGGTTGCCGGTTCGTCGCGTATGACAACGAGCAGGTCGTGCGCATCGCAGCCGAGTATGCCGACGTCGTTTCGATCAACCTCTACCGCGACACCGTCGGCTCGTGGAAACCACCGGCGGATGTCGATGCGCCGTTTATTGTGGGCGAGTTCCACTTCGGCGCTACTGACCGGGGCACCTTCGGGGCCGGGCTGGTGCGCGCGGCATCGACCGAGGATCGCGCCCGCAAATTTGAGGCGTACGTCCGATCGGCTGCGTCGAATCCACTGATCGTCGGCGCCCACTGGTTCCAGATGGTGGACCAGCCGACGACCGGCCGGACGCAGGACAGTGAGAATCACGCCATCGGCTTCGTCAGCATCACCGACACCCCCTATCCCGAGATGATCGAGGCATCAAAGCGCGTTGCCGAGCAGTTGTATCGGATCCGTGCGGGTGAATGATCCTGGGAGCGACGAAGGAAACAGGCCACAGCGCACCGGCAGGGGCACATGGCCATGTGCCCCTGCCGGTGCGTTGGTTTCCAAACACGCCACCTGCGCGTCGGGGCGGATTGCCATCCGCCCCGAAAGGACCAATCCTGTTTCCTTCGTAAATCTTCGCGCTTCGCGTTTACCCGGCCGCCGTGCTCGCCCGCGATTCGCCTCATCGCTGCACACGCGCACTGCCACCCTTGGCGAATGCTTCGACCTCGTGCAGCTTGGCCATCGTCACGTCGCCCGGGAACGTGGTCAGCAACGCCCCGTGAGCCCAGCCCAGCCGCAGGGCCTCTTCCGGCGCACGACCGGTGATCAGGCCATAGATCAGGCCCGAGGCAAACCCGTCACCGCCACCAATGCGGTCCACCACGTCCAGCGGCGTGGTCGGCGCCACATACCGCTGACCGCCCAACCACAGCACCGCCGACCAGTCATGCCGGTTGGTCGTATGCACCTCACGCAGCGTAGTGGCGACGGCTTTAATGTGCGGAAACTTCTCGACGATGTTGCCGATCATGCCGAAGAACGTCTCCGGATCGAGTTTCGATTCGGACTTCTTCTCGACCTCCGGCCCCTTCACGCCCAGGCCCTTTTGCAGGTCTTCTTCATTGCCCACGATCACGTCCACGTGCTCGACGATGCGCCGCAGGGTTTCGACGGCTTTCTGTTCGCCGCCCATCGTCGCCCACATCTTCTGGCGGTAGTTGAGGTCGAACGAGGTGATGGCGCCGGCTTCCTTGGCGGCCTTCATGCCTTCGATGATGACTTCCGAGGTCGTCTCCGACAGGGCTGCAAAGATGCCGCCGGAGTGGAACCACCGCACGCCGCCAGCCATGATCTTCTTCCAGTCAAAGTCACCTGGCTTGAGCAGGGCAGCCGCTTCGTTGGAGCGGTTGTAGAACACCACCGGCGCCCGCACGCCCGCACCGCGATCGGAATAGACCGTCGCCATGTTCGGACCGCGCACGCCGTCGTGCTCGAACCAACGGTAAAACGGCGTCACGCCCATCTCCCGCACGCGGTTCTGAATCAGCTCGCCAATGCCATAATTCACCATGGCTGTCGCGATGCCCGTCTTCAGCCCAAAGCAATCCGACAGGTTGGCAGCCACGTTGTACTCCCCGCCCGACACATGGATATCGCACCGCGTCGCCCGACGGAATGGCACAATGCCCGGATCCAACCGATGCACCAACGCGCCCAGTGCCAGGAAGTCCAACGCACAATCATCCTTGCGAACATTCAGTTCAGCCATGGTTTCTCCTGAAAACGTCTTTGTCTTTCCAGAGGTTACCCCCTTCTAACCCAACGTCACGATAACATACCCATGTCGCCATCCCCTCGCCAGTGATCCCCGCACCTCACGATTCAACAGATGCGGATATCATTCTTTTTTCCGGCGCGCAACACATTACTGGGTTCGCTTTCATCTTCCACACCAGGGGTTTGTTCGCAGCAATCTGCATTCATGCTTCAGAAGTGATGATTCGGTGAGTTTGAATGGGTCCGCTTTTGGATGTGTTTTCGCACATCAGCGCAACCAAGGCCAAGGCATTTGCCGCGCCTGCGCATGGGCAAACCATCCCTGTAACGCAAACACAGCGTGATGAAGGGCCGGCTGAGCAAACCCGGATGACAAGTCAAAACCTAAAATCCAGCTCCCCCTTTCTGGTGAAGCCCTGCTCCCCAATCCCCATGATTACTATATGCATCGCGCCCATACATATGGCAAACAATCTTCTTTTCTTAGATGCCCCCGCTGGATGAACAAGGCCAGGCGAGGGACTTCAAATCTCGAGAATGATTAGCCAGAGGGCCACACTCACGATGGACAGGAGGGTGGTCCAGAAAACACAGTCAGCTGCCAGGTCGGCGTCGCCTTCCAGCTCGATCGTGAGCAGCAACGTGTTGACGGCGGTTGGCGTGGTGGCGGTGAGGATCAGCCATTGCGGGGGAATCTCCGCCAGGGCGCTCTGCGGCCAGTATGTGTGCACCGCCCACAGGTACCCGGCCATCAGCACCCCCGAAACCCCCAGGCGCAGGACCGCCACGAGCGCAATCGGCTTCCAGCGCGGCCAGCGAGGACTTTTCGCAAGTTGGGCCCCCAGTGTGATCAGCGCGATCGGCACCAGCCCCATCGCAATGAACTCCGTTGTCTTCGAGATGATCACCGGAAGCTCGCGCCCCGGCACCTGATCCAGCCACCACTTGCTGATAAACGCCAGGAGCAGCGTCGGGATGATCGGCAGCCGGAAGATTGTCACCAGTCCTTTGCCGATGCTGCCGCTGCCAGCGTACGCGGCAATCATCAGCCCCACCGTGAAGGTCAGGATGTTCTGCGTCAGCAGCACAAAGGTCTGCACGGCGGCGGCTTCAGTGTCGGGAAACGCCAGCATCGCCAGCGGCAGGCCGTAGTTGCCGCTGTTGTAGAACATGGTTGCCAGCGCGATGGCTGCCAGGGTGCGGGCCTCAACGCGAAACGCATTGCCGATGCCCCACACCAGCATCCCCAGCACCAATACATTAAATCCTGTAACGCCAACGATGCTGCCCATCTGGTCCCAGCCCAGTTGGCTGTGGGTAACCCGGTGATAGACAAACCCGGGCACGAAAATCCAGATATTGAGCTTCGAGAGGGTTGCGATATCGACCTTGAACCGCCACCGCACCAGCGCGCCCATGCCGATCAGCAGGAGAATCGGCCCCAGCACGTCGAAGACTATCCGTGTTACGATGTCCATCAGGATGGGGCACAGCATAGGCAAAACCCATTGACAACGCACGCGCCACGCCAGTGAAATGGCGACATGCCCTCTTCAATGGATCTGCTCGAACCCCGTCGCCTGCTTCATGCCGGAATCCCCGCTCCGTCGGGCGCGGGCACGTTTCAGCCGGCTTTGGCTGCCGTGGCGGATTTCAATGGCGACAGCCAGGCAGATCTCTTGTGGCATAATTACACCAGCGGCGCCAACTTCATCGAACTGGTCACGAGCGATGCCACCTCGATCACGCGGGCTGCGCCAATCCAGCTTCCGCCAGTCCCCAATCCCGACTGGAAACTGCTCGGAACCCTCGATTTCAACGATGACGGCAAGCCTGATCTGTTCTGGCAGAACCTGTCCACCGGCCAGATCAGCCTGTGGCGGATGAACGGCACTGGCATCGCACAGGTGGAGCAACTGGTGGGCATTGATCGCGTCCAGCCCGGCTGGCGGGCGGCCGCATTCGCCGATTTTAATGGCGACGGCCATGATGACATCGTCTGGCGCAACTACCAGACCGGAAAAATCTCCTTCTGGATGATGAACGGCCGGCGCGTGCAGTCGGTCATTACGCTTCCCAATGCTCCCGCAGCCAACTGGGCGATCGAAGGCGCAGCCGATTTCAACGGCGATGGCCATCCTGAGTTGATCTGGCGCAACTACAACACCGGCGCCAACGCCATCTACCACATGCGCGGCACTGCGGTGATGGGGTTTACCCTTCTGGGCACCGTCGGCGACGGCACGCACGGCTGGGATCTGGAAGGCACAGGCGACTTCAACGCCGACGGCGCGATCGACCTGATTTTCCGCAACTACCGCACCGGCCAGGTGGGAGCCGTCTTCCTGGGCGGCGTCGATGGCATCGAGAACCAGGGCGAAGCCGTGCTGTTTACGCTGACGGTTTAATTGTGATTCCTGGTAATAAGTCCCACGTTCCAACCAACAAGTTTCAAAGAAGCTTCAAATTTTAAATCCCAAGCTCCCAAAGTAAGCGGAGCCGGCGCATCTCTTTGCTTTTATTCCGTTTGAAACTTTCCTGGAACTTGGTGATTGGAACTTGGAGCTTCCCGAGATCCTGGAAGTTGGATCTTGGACCTTCCTACCGCCCCTTGTACGATCTGCACTCATGGGCAAATCGACCATTATCGTCACCGGGGCAGCCGGATTCATTGGCTCGCACACGTCTGAAGCGCTGATCCAGCGCGGCCATCGCGTCATCGGCATCGACAACTTCTGCGACTTCTACGATCGCGCCTGGAAGGAGCAGAACATCCGCGCCATTGGCGAGGGGATCGATGTCGAGGAGATCGATATCACCGACGGCGCGGCTGTGGAGCGCGTCATCGCGCAAGCCAAGCCGGCTGCGATCATCCACCTGGCGGCCATGGCCGGCGTGCGGCCGTCGATCGCCCAGCCGGCTCACTATGCACGCGTCAACGTCGAGGGGACGACACACCTGCTGCAATCCGCCGTTACGCACAAGGTGCCCAAGTTCCTCT
>CAZSJB010000260.1:0-5132 GCA_964606625.1 uncultured Tepidisphaeraceae bacterium
CTGCACCTGGTTTCGCGGGCGCTGCGAAAGCATCGCATCCCGTACGTGGTAGCGCCGCACGATCCGTATCATCGCGAGATCTTCCGGCGTCGCAAGTTCATTAAATGGCTATACTGGTATATGTTCGAAGCTCGCATGCTTCGACACGCCGAGCGCATCCAGGTGCTTGACCTGCGCCATGCCCAGTGGCTGCAGCGCCTGGGCGTTCACACGCCGGTCATTGAGGTGCAGAATGGATTTGCCGAGGAGGACGTGGCGGCATTTCCGCAGGCGACCTGGGAATCGTCCGGTCCGCCCAAGCTGCTGTTCCTCGGACGGCTGGACACGCACAACAAGGGATTGGACGTGCTGATTGACGCCTTTGCTGCGCTCGGTCGCCGTATCGATGCCCAATTGACGATCCAAGGCCCCGACTGGGGCGACAAAGCTGCTTTGGCTGCCCAGATCAAGCGGGCGGAGCTGGAGGATCGGGTTCACCTGCTGGATCCCGATTACGAGAAGCGTCCGCCGGTCATCATCGGGCAACACGACATTTTCTGTCTTCCGTCCCGATTTGAGGGTTTCGGGCTGTCGGCATTGGAGGCAATGCTGGCGGGGCGGGTCCTGCTGGTCAGCGAGGTTGCGGGGATTGCCCCGCACGTTCGCGAGAGCGGTTGTGGCGTGGTCGTCACACCCGAACCCAGCAGTATCCTCAACGGGATCATCCAACTGCTCGAGAATCGTCACAGGTGGCGCGAAATGGGATTGGCTGGCCGCGAGTATGCGATCCAGCACCTTCGCTGGGATAAGATTGCCGCCCGTGTCGCGCCGCAGTATCGCGCAGTGCTGGATGCCCTGCCCCAGACGTTGTCCGAATTGCAAGAGATCGAAGTGGTGAAACGCGTGCCGCTTCGCAGCCAGTTGGGTTCGTAAACGAGAAGAGAATGTCGTTGTCAGCTCAATCCACTGCCCGTCTCAGTATTGCCGTTCCCGTCTACAACGGAGAACGGTATCTCGCGCGAACGCTTGATTCCCTGCTCAACCAGACGTTCGGCGATTTTGAGCTGATTATCACCGACAATGCCTCTACCGACGCAACCCCTGACATCTGCCGTGCCTATGCGGCGCGCGATTCACGCATCCAGTACCATCGCGCGGAGCAGAACCGCGGCGTGGCTGCCAACTTCCGATGGGGCTATGAACTGGCGAAGGCGCCATACTTCAAGTGGCAGGCAGCCGATGACCTGTGCGCACCGACGTTTCTCGAAAAGTGTGTTGCCGTTCTTGATGCCGATCCGTCCGTGGTCATCGCGTTTACGCAGACGATGATCATCGACGAGGATGATCAACCCGTTCGCCAGAACGGTTACGACGCCGAAGCCGATCTGCCGCAACCGCACAAGCGCTTCAGCCGCCTGATGAACGTCAATCATCGCATGCACGGGGCCCATGAGCTGTATGGCGTGATCCGCCGTGAGGCGCTGGACCGCATTCCCGTGTACACGCGCGTGGTTCGCTCCGACAGCATTATGCTGGCCCGATTGGCCCTGTTAGGGCGGTTTCGCCGGGTGGAGGAACCGCTGTTCCTCAATCGCGAGCACAGCCGCCGGTCGGTGGCCGCGCAGACGCCTGGTCGCCGTCTTCATACGCGCAGCCGGCTGTCGCGCTGGATCGGGCAGGGACCGGTCCCACCGCCGCATTTCTGGAATCCGGAACTCAAGGGACGCATTGTCTTTCCCGAGTGGCGTGTCTGGCGGGAGTACATGACGTCACTGAAGTTTGCGGACCTGCAAACGCGTGACCGCCTGCTTTGCCTGGGGGCGCTGGGTTGGTATTCCATCCGCCACACACCCAAGCTAGTGCGGGATATCATCATTGCCGCGGAGCATTTTCTGTTGGGCGACCCTGGTGCGCAACAGCCGCCGGC
This sequence comes from uncultured Tepidisphaeraceae bacterium, assembly GCA_964606625.1. Classification (GTDB taxonomy): domain Bacteria; phylum Planctomycetota; class Phycisphaerae; order Tepidisphaerales; family Tepidisphaeraceae; genus CALEKX01. The sequence continues at coordinate 1,907 of CAZSJB010000260.1, forward strand.
TACGCCATCCACAAAGGTCGAAGCTTCGTCTATCCGGGTATAAATCCGGAACAGTGTAATCAGTCTGCCCCGGCCTGCCGTGCTGGCCTTACAATTCATTTTTTGGGGGCGCGCGTTGCAGCACATCTAAGCATCAGCCAACGCGATTTACATCTCAGGCATTGTCAGGGAGGCATGAATGAGCATGTCTAATTGTGAGCGTCTGGAATCCAGGCGGCTGTTATCGGCGGGGACTCCGGATCCCGATTTTGGCATGGATGGTCGCATTGATCTGGTTCTGCCGGCACGCAGCTCGATCGTCGGGGTCACCAGCGATTATGTGTATTACAGCAGTGAGCTTGAGGATGAAAAGCAGTTACTGCGGCGCCCACTGAACGGGACAGACAGTGAGTTGCTGTATCGCACGACGTACACCACACCCATTGGCTACAGCTTTTTCGAAGAGCAGTTCCTGGATGACGGCAGCATTCTTATTCGGCGGATCGAGGGTGTACATGGCCTCGATACGTGGCAGTATGAACGCATCCTTCCCGATGGAACAATCGACCCGCAATTCCCCGCGGTAGGCGGTTATGTCCAGATGGACAGTTCCCGTCGGATGCACATCCAGCGACGATTGGATGATGGGACGCTCATTGTCGAGATGTCGCAATCCGATGAGTTCGGCACCAGGGTCGCGATTCTGGCTCTGAATCCCGATGGCAAGTGGGAGGATTTTGGCGGGCGGGCGACCGTCTCCTTCGGGGGGGATCTGAAGGGGCTGAGTTATACAGACATCCATGGCCGCGAGATTCCCGATGCGCAGCTGACGCGCGACGCGGCCGGCAACTGGTATGTTTACGGTCACACACCCGGAACAGGGGCGGGCGCGGATTATCGCTGGATCATCGGGCGGATGCTGCCTGATTTTGAGCTGGATACCGGCTTTGGGGATAACGGATTTATCGAGGGGGATATTCATGGTCGCGACAGCCAGATCAGCGATCTGCGTTTTGACAGCGATGGCCGCGTTATCGCGCTGATCAGCCTGCACAGTCCGATCTATCCTGTCTCCCATCAACTGGTGCGCCTTGCGCATGATGGCAGCCTGGATCCGTTGTTTCAGGTGTCGGAATACGGTCCGGGAGAAGTGAGTGTGGTTCACATCCAGCGTGATAACCGCATCGTGCTGCGGCAGGACCGGGAGTTGCGACGGTTGCGCTCCGATGGCAGCCTTGACGAGGTGTACAATCCATACGAGCTGGCGCTGGCTGAGAATATTGCAGGGATCGCAGCCGATGATGACGTGATTGTCAGCAGCAGGCACTCCAGTTCATCGGGCATAGAAGCGTCCATTCGGGCGATAGACAGCGGTATGCCCCTGATCGCCGGGAGTGACCAGGTGCGACTGAGCGGCGCGGATTTCAATGGTGACGGCTCGGATGACATCCTCCTCTACAACAAGACGACGGGGCAGGTTTCGGTCTGGTTGATGCAGGGAGACACGCGGCTGGGCGAGGTGGTGCTGCCCACGGTCGCCAATACCGACTGGCAGCCGATGGCGCTGGTGGATCTGAACGGTGACGGCCACAGCGACATCCTGTGGCGCAACCTGACGACGGGAGGCAATCTCTACTGGCAAATGCCGGCTGGCCTGACGAACGCAATGGCATCGATCTCCCTGCCGCCCACGCGGGATCTGGCTTGGGAACTGCGAGCCGCCACGCCATTCTCCAGCAGCAACCGGGCGGATCTGTTCTGGCAGCATCGACAGACCAACAAGGTCTATCGCTGGGATAACCTGGGTGATGGCAAGTTTGCAGCGCATCTGCATGCCTCGCCTCAGCCGAATTGGCAGCTCAGGGCGGCGATCGACGGTGATCTGATCTGGCAGAACCTCGCAACGGGCGGCGTGCTGGTGTGGCAATATGGCCCGGGCAACAGCCTCACGCTGCGGTCGATGGGCGGATCGCCGCAGTGGACGCTTCTGTCTGCCGGCGATCTTGCGGGGACCGGCGGGATCGATCTGCTGTGGCGCAATCCGGCTACGGGTGGATTTCTGGCTTGGACGACTGATCAGTGGCAGGTGAACGGGATGAGGGTCTTGCCACAGTGGTGAGCGACGCGCCAACTCGGCTGCCCAACAGTTCAGGATTGCTGTTGGGCTGGTTGGCGTTCGTCTTCAGTCATTTCTTCGAAGGACACCGGTTGGCGGTGGCGGAAATGGTTACTCCAGTACCACAGCCCCGCGACCAGGACGATCGCGATGAACGCGATGATCAGCAGCGATTTAGGTGCGTCGAAGAACAGCGCGATCAGAGGCAACCAGGCTGCGATGAACAGCAGCACCGCCGTGCCCAGGATCATGAGAAAATCGATCATGGGCGGCGCGGTTCCCATCCGCCAGACGAACCGCACCGCCCGGTATGCCAGGACCGGCTGGACGGGTTTGGGCGGTTCGACAGGCGGTTGATCGGGCATCGATCATTCCCCGGGGATATAGCTGATCACCCCTTCAAACGGTGAACTGGCGGTTGCGTAACGGCGTTTGGGAATCCGGCCGGCGCGGTAGGCGAGATAACCGGCTTCCAGGCTGTGCCGCATGGCGGTAGCCATCTTCACCGGATCCTTCGCGTGGGCAATGCCGGTATTGAGCAGCACGCCATCGGCTCCCAGCTCCATGGCGATCGTCACATCCGAGGCCGTGCCGACACCCGCATCGACGATGACCGGATAATCGGGATCGCCATCCTTGAGCAGCTCGAGGCACAGCGAGATGTTCAACGGATTGAGCACACCTTGGCCGCTGCCGATCGGCGAGCCTGCCGGCATGACCGACGCCGCGCCAGCTTCCTTGATGCGCACCGCGCTGCGCGGGTCGTCGCTGGTATACGCCAGCACGGTGAAGCCTTCTTTCACCAGTTCCTTGGTCGCCTCGATCGTGCCCACCGGGTCCGCCAGCAGCGTCTTCTTATCTCCCAGGACTTCCAGCTTCACCCAGCCGGCACCCTTGTTGCCCTGTTTTTCCAGCAGTTCACGACCCAGCAGAGCAACGCGGATCGCATCATCGGCACTGAAGCAGCCGGCGGTGTTGGGCAGGATCAGGTACTTGTCCAGATCCAGGTAATCCAGCAGCGACCGTCCCTGCTGATCGATCAGCCGCTCGCGGCGCACCGCCACCGTTACCACCTGGCAGCCCGATGCTTCCAGCGCCTGTTGCATGATCTCGTAGGACTGGTACTTGCCG
>CAZSJB010000261.1:0-5128 GCA_964606625.1 uncultured Tepidisphaeraceae bacterium
CACGATCAACAAGACTGCCGCCGACGGGGCGCTGGCCTACCTGGCGGAATTCTTCGAAGCCCACCAGGAAGGATCCATTGGCAAGTTCTCAGCCGGCAAGGTGGATTTCTTCACGTTTACCGATGAAAACGGCCACGAATCGCGCGGGCTGAAGACCGTCATCTGGCTGACGCCCTTCGATCTGGGCGTGCGCCAGCACTTGATGCTGCTGATCCACCCGGGCCAGTACGAAGACATTTACGAGGTGCAGGTCGTGCTACAGCGCCTCAGCGGCGATGACGGAAGCTGGTATCGCATGAATCGAACCTTCCTGACGGAGCTTCGCAAGCAGTTCCTGCAGTGGCGCTCGCTGACGCCGCAGCGCATGCTCGAGTACGTCGAGGAAAGCCGCCGCGTCTTCAGCGAGCAGAAGATCGAGCAGGTCGTCACCACGATGCCCGGCGACGACACGCGGCTGGCGTAGGTAGGGCGGTTGCCGCCAAGAACGCCAAGGCGCCAAGAGGAGGCAGGATGGGCAAAGTCGATGAGGTGAATGCCGCGATTGAAGTGCTTCGGGTTCTGGGCGCCGGGTTGGGTACAAGTGGCCTTTGTGCGGCAGCATCGTTATGCAGTGACATGCAAGGACCAGCAGGTGGGCGAAGGCCGCCTGGTCCCGCTGGTGGAGGAACTGGTGATTGTGGAACTGAAGGCATGCGCGGAGCTGGTGCGACAGTTCTATTTCAAAGTGCCGCTTTTGAAGCACGGGATCAGGCGTATCGTGCTGACGCGAGGATTTCGTGACGCTCTTGGCGTCCTTGGCGGTTCAACAATGGGCATGGCGGTTTAAACGTGTAGCCACCGATGAAGGAAGACAAAGAACTAAGAGAGTTTCGCAACCTGATGCCGCCGCCGGACCATTGGGAGGATGGGTTCGGACTGAAGGCGATGTTTGGTGCGCTGTTCGTCGGCATGATCATGACGCCGGCGAGCATGTACATGGGCCTGGTTGTCGGCGCCGACATTGGCACGGCTGCGCAGTGGGTGACGATCATCCTGTTCGTCGAGGTGGCGCGACGGTCGTTCACGCAACTCTCGCGACCGGAGATTTACGTCCTGTACTACATGGCCGGGGCGTCGATCATCAGCGCGCACACCCCCCAAGGGCTGCTGTGGCAGCAGTTCCTCGTGCAAAGCGAATCCATGCGTCAATTTGGGATTGCCGACAAGATCCCCGCCTGGGTGGCGCCGCAGTCGCCGGATGTGCTGGGACAGCGGTCGTTTTTTCAGGCAGCCTGGTTGACGCCGATCGGCCTGATGGTGGCTGCGATGTTCTTGCAGCGCCTGGATCACTTCGGGCTGGGCTATGTGATGTACCGCATCACCAGCGACGTCGAGCGGCTGCCGTTTCCCATGGCGCCGGTGGGGGCGATGGGCATCACGGCGCTGGCGGATGCCTCCGGGGGCAAGGAGACGTGGCGGTGGCGCGTGTTCAGCTTCGGGGCGATGCTGGGGATGGTGTTTGCGGTGGTGTACGCAGCCCTGCCTGCGGTATCGGGGGCGTTCCTGCCCGAGCCGATCCAGATCTTCCCGCTGCCTTTCAAGGACCTGACAAGCAACACCGAGACCTTCCTGCCCGCCATGCCGATGATGATCAGCTTCGACCTGGGGCTGATGATCAGCGGCATGGTGTTGCCGTTCTGGGCCATGGTGGGGGCGTTTGTCGGGCTGATCTTCACCTTTATTGCCAATCCGATTCTCTATCACACCGGCCTGCTGCATAACTGGCGGCCGGGCGTGGGGGCGATCCGCACGATCAACTCCAACACGCTCGATTTCTACTTCTCATTCGGCTTGGGGCTGACCGCAGCCATTGCCGTGATCGGGTTCTGGCACGTGTTTGGCGGCTTGATGCGGCGCAAGCGCGAAGTGGATGAGTTGTCGACCGCGACGGTGAACTGGCGAAACCTGTTCCACCCGCCGGCGGGTCGCGGGGATATTTCCATCTGGATCGCCTTGCTGATCTACGTCTTTTCCACAGGCGCCACGATCTTGATGGCGTACCTGCTGCTGAAGAATGCCGAGATCTCCGGCTTGGGCAGCCCGGTGACCAGCACCCTCATCGGCGTCCTGTTTTTCTACGGATTTGTCTACACGCCGATCATCAGTTACGTGTCCGCCCGCATGGAGGGCATCATCGGGATGAGCGTTTCTGTCCCGTTCGTGAAAGAGGCGACGTTCATTCTGGCGGGTTACCAGGGCGCCGCCATCTGGTTTGCGCCGTTCCCCATCCACAACTACGGCGCCCAGACGCTCTACTTCCGGCAGACGGAACTGACCGGCACCAAGATCTTCTCCATGGTGAAAGCCGAGCTGTTCATCTTCCCCATCGTGCTGGTGGCGACGCTGTTGTTCAGCCAGTTCATCTGGAACATCGCCCCCGTCCCCAGCAGCGCCTTTCCCTATGCCGAAACTTTCTGGGAGCTGACGGCCTATCGCCAGGGGCTGATCTACAGCAGCACCATGCCCGGTGGCGAAGGCGGGCCGTTTTACCAGGCTTGGCAGCCGATGATCTTCTTCATCGGTCTGGGGCTGGCGCTGCTGTGCTATGGCGGACTCTCGGCGCTGGGATTGCCGGTGCTGCTGGTGTACGGCGTGATCCGCGGGCTGGATCAGTCCACGCCCCACGTGATCCTGCCGCAGTTCATCGGCGCGTTGCTGGGCCGGTATTACTTTGCCAAGCGATTCGGCGAAAACTGGCCGCAGTACCGCGTGGTGTTCTTTGCCGGTTACACCTGCGGGGTGGGGCTGGTGATGATGTTGGCGCTCGGATTGGTGTTCATGAGCAAGAGCGTTTTCCAGGCGACTTTCTGATCGAGTCTATGAGCGGCTGGACTGGTGTCTCCCTGCGAGGCACGGTCCGCCGGAAGCAGATCCATGACGCAGCAGATTGAGCAGACTCAACCGCCGCTGGCGGATCCTTCGTCCTCGCCGCGGCGCGCCGTCAACTGGCGCAGCCTGCTGCTGGGGCTGATCGGCATTGCCTTCATCTGTTCGCTTACCGCCTACAACGATTACGTCATGCGGAACACCTTCCTGGTCGGCAACTTCCTGCCGATCGGGTTGCTGCTGTTTTTCATGGTGGTGATCATGCTGATCAACGCGCCGCTGCACCTGTGGGCGCCGCGCCATGCTTTCAGTGGCGCGGAACTGGCGGTGGTGCTGGGGATGACGCTGGTAAGCTGCACGCTGCCCAGCAGCGGTTTGATGCGCTACCTGCCTGCGATGCTGGTGGGGCTGCATCACCAGGCGATCAGCAATGGGGAGTATGCCGCCGTGATGGAGGAGCTGGACCTGCCGCAGTGGCTTTTCCCGGCGGCCACCGGTAGCACGGTTCAGGAGCGTGCCAATCATCCCGTCTTTCGCTACTTCTATGAGCGCAATCCCTATGTGGGAGGGGATCCGGGCTGGGGGGATCGCCTGGCTGCGGTGCCCTGGGAGGCATGGGTCACGCCGATGATCACCTGGGGGCTGTTCCTGGTGGCGATGTATGGGGCGCTGCTGTGCCTGATGGTGATCGTCCGGCGGCAATGGGCGGAGAACGAGCGGCTGGCGTTTCCGCTGGCGACCGTGTACGCCTCGCTCATCGAAACGCCCGAGCCCGGGCGAGCGCTCAGTAGTCTGTTCCGCAGTTTCGGGTTCTGGATCGCCTTTGCTGCGGTTTTTGTCCTCCATTCGTTCAATGCACTCAACAAATATGATCCTCAGCTCTGGCCGGCGATCCCGATTCAGTATGACCTTCACGGGGTGCTCCACGAAGAGCCGTGGCGGTACATGCACTGGGCGGTCAAGACGTCCACGCTCTATTTCAGCATCATTGGATTCACCTATTTCCTCCAGACCAGCGTGGCGTTCAGCCTGTGGTTCTTCATCATCGCGGTGCAGCTCGTACGCATGCAGATGGGCGCGGTGGGCAGCGATCTGACCGGGCCGATGCAGGCGGACCAGACCTTCGGGGCCACACTGGTTTTTGCCGCGACGATTCTCTGGATCGGCAGGCATCACTGGTGGATGGTGATGCAGCAGATGGTCCGCCCCCCGCGCCAGCACGAACCGCAGGGGCGCTACCTGCCTTATTTTGTAGCCGGATGGGGATTCGTCCTCTGCATGCTGGGAATGGTTGTGTGGCTGTGGATGGCTGGGTCGGCACTGATTCCGAGCATCATCACGGTCCTGTTGCTGGTGACATTTTTAACAGTGATCGCGCGCGTGGTGGCGGAGACCGGGCTGATTTTCGCGCAGATCAATACGCCGCTGATTCGTCCCTTCGTGTACGCGTTGAATGATCTTCCCGATGCGCTGAGCGTCCGGACCTCGCTGCGGAGTTATTTCTGGAATACCGTGATGCATCGCATGTTCACGATGGACATGCGGGAATCGATGCCCGCCTACACCATCAATGCCTTGCGGGTGGCCGATCTGCAGGTTTACGGCCGGACGCGGCGATGGACGCAGGCGATTCCGTTCACGTTCGCGTTGTTGCTGGCGCTGGCGTTCGGCTATGTCGTTTCCGGTGCATCGATGCTCTACACGGAATATAATTTCGCAGCCACGCTGGATGCGGAGTCGGAAGCACCCATCAACCGCTACGCGATCGATGACACGCCCCAGTATGTCCTGAACACCACGCGCGATTTTGCCGGGACCAATACCGGCCCCAAGGAGAATCACTCGCGGCCGCTGCATTTCGGGATTGGTGCGGTGCTTACCGCCGGATTGGGGGCGCTGCGGCTGCGGTTTGTGAACTGGCCGCTGCATCCGGTGGGTTTCCTGCTGGTGTACACCTATCCCATGCAGAAAATCTGGTTCAGCATCATGCTGGGCTGGCTGGCGAAACTGCTGCTGGTGAAATATGGCGGTGCGGCGCTGTACCGGGCTGCGCGGCCTTATTTCATCGGGATGATCATTGGCGAGGCGGCTGTGGCGGCGACCTGGCTGGTCGTCGCAATCGTCCGCAATGCCATGGGATTGGACTTTCAATTGATCCGGTTGTTGCCGACCTAGCCGGCGCCCGGATTCAGATGGCCGGGTTGATTGTGGCAATGAATTACGGAACGATGCGATGCAGATGACTGCACGACCATCCAATCGC
>CAZSJB010000262.1:0-5119 GCA_964606625.1 uncultured Tepidisphaeraceae bacterium
CAGATCCTGCCGCCGACCATGAGCTACGAAACGCCCGATCCTGAATGCGATCTGGACTATGTCCCCAATGTCGCCCGCAAGGCAAAGGTGGACGTGGCCCTTTCAAACAGCTTCGGCTTTGGTGGCCAGAACGATACCATCATTGTCCGTCGATACACGGAATGAGTGGATCAGAACTGAATCGCCAATGCGCGCCTGGGAACGGTGAATACGTAGGGCAGGCTATTGCCTGCCGCAGCCGATCGCGCACCAAGCGTGAATCCATCGGGCGGCACCCAATAGCGTGCCATACAACACCGCCCTGCATGGCCCTTTCGTCGCTTCATCGCTCTTTGCCGCTTCCCCATCCAACTTGTACCCGCCGCCGAACACCCATACCATTGCACGCGGCGTAATCATCCGAACACACCGCGAAGAACTCCATGAGCCACAAGAACGAACATCCTCCGCTGCCTGAAGCATTTGCCAAACTGGGTGTCCGCAATAGCGTGCTGCGCGGCCTGGCTGCCGCGAAGTTTGAGACTCCCTCGGAAATCCAGTCCCTGGTGATCCCGCGCGCGCTGGCGGGCGTGGATATCCTCGGACAGGCCCGCACCGGTACGGGCAAGACAGCCGCCTTCAGCATTCCCATCCTCTGCCAAGCGACCAAGGGCGTGCCGTTCCAGGCATTGATCCTCGTTCCCACGCGCGAACTGGCGGTGCAGGTTGAATCGGAAATCAAGCGCATCGGCGCTTTCACGCCCCTGCGGACGGTTGCGGTCTACGGTGGCCAGCGCATCACCGCCCAGATGAAGTTTCTGCGGCACAATCCGGAGATCATTGTGGGCACGCCCGGCCGGGTGATCGACCTGCTTGAGCGCCGCATCCTGCACCTGCAGAATATCCGCTTTGTTGTCCTGGACGAGGTCGACCGGATGCTCGACATCGGCTTCCGTGACGACATCCGCAACATCCTGTCGCGCATCGAAAGCGTCCGCGAGAAGGTGCGCCGCGCCGAAGCCCGCGAAGCGCGCGAAAATCAGGAGCAGGATCAGCAGCCCCCGGCTGATCCCTCCACCGCTCCCGCCGCAGAAGACGCCGGACCTGGCAAGTCCGATCCGGAGCATCCTGCTGATCAATCCGAAGAACAGGCGCCGGCGCACCGCCACCAGACCATCTTTGTCAGCGCCACCATCTCGGATGAAATCGAGCGCCTTGCCCGCCGCTACATGACCGAACCCGTCGAAAAACTCGTTGCCTCCGGAGCCGACGACAAACCGACGGTCGAAAAGGTCGAGCAGTGGTATTTCTCCGTTCAACCATGGGACAAATACCGCTTGCTCAAGATGCTGCTGGAACAGGAGAATCCCGACCTGGCGATCATCTTCTGCAAAACCAAGCAGGGCGCTCAGAAACTCGCCAAAAAACTCCACGCCGACAACATCGCCTGCCGCGAGATCCATGGCAATCTCGCCCAAGGCAAGCGCGATCGCGTGATGAAGAGCTTCCGCGGGGGCAAGTTCGATGTGCTCGTCGCCACCGATCTGGCCAGCCGGGGGATCGATGTGGCGGATATCAGCCACATCATCAACTACGACATCCCCGAGGATCCTGAGGTATATGTCCATCGCGTCGGCCGCACGGCCCGCATGGGGGCTGCCGGCAAGGCATTCACCTTTGTGCAACGCGACCAGGGCGATGCGCTGACCCGAATCGAATCGCTGATCAACATGATCATCAAGCCCGCCAAAATTGAGGGCTTTGAACCTTCCCCGCCGCCGCGAGACTGGGAAGACCGCAGTCCCAGCACTGCCACGCCGCCAACACCCGAACCAGCCGAGGACCATCCCCCAGCCACACCGCTTCCGCGCCGGACACTGGGCAGCAAGATCCCCATCACCCGTCGCCATCGCCGGCGCCGGTAAAGATCAACAGCGGAATCTTCACATTGCCGCGTTTTAGAAGGTCTGGATATGATGGTCCGCCATGGATCAGGTTGCAGCCAGCCCAGTTGTTGTTCCCACGAGCATGCCTGATCGCCCACGTCGCTGGATAGATTTGGGAATCATGCTCCTACTGGCGGTTGCGATGGCAGCCCTCAGCATGCGCGATTCGGGCATGCTCCCGATCGCCCTGCTGTTTGATCCCGCCGCCAATAACACCCTCTTCGAAGCAGATACCCCACGCGTGGTCGAAACCATCGCGACCCTGCCGGGCAAGTTTGGGGTCCGCTATTTCCTGCACCCGCTGATCTCCGAGTGGCTGTACCCGATTGTCGCGCTGCTCAACCTCATTCCCGGGATGCAGCTGGTGCATATCCTGCGCGAGCTGACCGCCCTGGCAGCCGGCACCTGGATCACAATGCTCTATCTCCTGCTGCGATGCATCGGGTGTCAGCGGATCGATGCCACCCTCTTTGCGCTGCTGGCTGGGTCCAGTGCTGCTGCGATCGTCTGGTTCAGCGTTCCCGAGGCACACGCATGGGCATCGCTCAGCCTCATCGCAGCCCTGCTCCTGGGTGCCGTGGCGGAACACCGCACGATCCCCGCCCGCTGGCATGTGCTGGTACAGGTGCTGGCGATGAGTTTCACCATCACCAACTGGCTGGCGGCCGTGGCGGCCGCCTTCAAGTATCTGCGGTGGAGTCGCTTCGCAGGGATTTCGCTGATCGCTGCAACGCTAACCGGTACCCTGGCGCTGCTCGAACCTGTCCTGCGAAAGCTCAGCCAGCGAATCTATCCACTGTCATCACACACCACAGTGCTGCTGACGACGATGATCGGTGCTGCCGCCGGCATCCTGTTATGGAAAGCTGCGCGTCAACCGCGCATGCAGCAGTCCATGCTGCGAATTGAAAATACCCTGGCACATCGTGGAATGATCGCGCTGCTGGGGATCGTCGCGCTACTGGGGATCGTCGGTGCAACGCGCATGGAGTCGCCCTTCATCGCCAATCCCCATCGCGGAACAACCCTGCAGGCGGCGACTTCGTTTGTCTTTCACGCAGCCGTGCTACCGTCGTTCACGGACGCCGATCGCTATGGCCTTGGCTGGCCGACGCTCTCGGTGCAGGCATCGCTGCCGGGAGCGGGCAGTGCGTGGGGCAAAGTGGCTGCGGGGCTATGGGCACTGCTGCTGGCAGCCGGTGTGTTTGCGATTGCCCGGCTTGATCGCCTCTCCCGCTTTCGCACGGTGGTTGCGATTGCCCTGATCGGCCAGTTCATTCTCCACCTGATCTACGGAGATGAAACCTTCCTGTATGCCCTGAACTGGCTGCCATTGCTGATTGTGCTGGCAGCTCTGGCGACGCAGACGCGCCTGCGGCTCGCCGTGCGGGTCATCGCCGCAGCCATGATCTGCCTGGCGATCTTTAACAACCTCCAACAATTCGATCGGGCAGCGGAGCGTGTTAACGAGATTGCTGCAAGCCACGTCGCTCTCTGACCGGCGCGGATGCATCAATTCGTGACTGTGTCATCGCCTTCAGAGGAGACAGCCGCCGCATGCGGCGTCAGCTTGCGGATCGACACCCGGCGCACCACGCGCCCGTTCGCATCCTGCACGCGTATGCGAACCCCGTCGATGGTCAATGCTTCACCCCCGGTGGGAATCCGGCGCAACTCGGCTGTGACCAGCCCCCCGATCGTCACCTCAGTGCGGCCAGCCGGCCACCCCCTCATCTGGAGCATGCGTGCAACCTCGTGCAACGGAGTATCGCCCGCCACCATGATCTCGCCATCCGGTGTGATCACCGCTTCGGGTGGTTCGGTGGAATCCGGCTGAACCTCCCGCAGTTCGCCTACCAGCTCATCCATCACGTCCTGCAACGTCACCAGCCCTTCCACACCGCCGTACTCATCAACCAGCAGAATCATATGGGTGTGATGCTCGTGAAAGACGTTGAGCAACCGATCCAGCGTCAGGTTCTCGGGCGCAAACACCGCCGGCTGGGCGATCAGGGACAGCACCTGCGTATCACCCTCGGCGTGAAACGCAGCCAGAAAGGCCTTTGTCGGCACGATGCCGATTACCTTGTCCATGCCCCCATCACACAGTGGCAGGCGCGTGTAGAGATACTCGTACATCACCTGCCGGTTCTCTTCCATCGAGCGCTGAAGATCCAGATAGGCCACGCGCGTGCGCGGGACCATGATGTCCTTGGCACGGCGGTCAGCCAGGGCAAGGCTGTTAAGCACCAGCTCCTGCGCGCGACCGGTCAAGACTCCCTGCGTGCGCGCCTGCGTGGCCATCATCCGCAGCTCGGCGATGGTGATATTCTCCTTCTCGATTTCATCCACGTTGCCCAGCCCCAGCGGACGGGTCACCGCATTGGCCATTCTGTTCATCAGCCACACCAGCGGCTGGACGATCTGTTTCACCACCAGAACCGGAACCGCTGTCATCGCAGCCGCAAAGATGACATGACGCAGCGTCATTGCCTTGGGCAGCAGTTCGCTGAACACCACCGTCAGCAAGGTGACGACAATGAAACTCAATGCCGTGGCGACACCGGACATCATCGTGGGCGACAGCGCGACCACCGGGCCAAACAGGCGATGCAGCACAGCAGACATCGCTGGCTCGCCAATCCATCCCAGCATGAGGTTGGTCATCGTGATGCAGACCTGGATTGCCCCGATGGCATTGGCAGGGTTCTCCTTGAGCTGCGCCATCGCATTGGCTGCGCGCCGCCAGCGGCTCTGCCGCATCAGGTCCAGTTGTGCCGGACGAAGGGCCACCACCGCATATTCCGCAGAGACGAAAAATGCATTCAAGGCAATCAGGAGGGGAACTGCGATGAGCGACCAGAAAAGCGACATGATTTACCGATCTTAACAAATGGCAAAACCGGCTCATAGAGACCTGTAATCGAGCCGATCTGATTCATGAGGCGAGGGCCTTGCGCAGCGAGCCGTCATGTTGCTCCAAACGACGTCGAGCCTCCGGCAGATCGATCGACCAGCGATGCATGACGATGGCCGACTTGACGTGCCCCTCAGCCTTTTGCAGCAGCGCCATCGCCTGCTGGCGATCCAGCCCGGTCACCGTTGCGATGATCCGGGCACCGCGATCCCAGAGTTTCTGGTTGGTGGCGCGCAGATCCACCTGAAGCGTGAAGACCTCAACCATACGGGCGCTC
>CAZSJB010000263.1:0-5098 GCA_964606625.1 uncultured Tepidisphaeraceae bacterium
TGCCCTTCGGCAGGGCTTTTTTCGTTTGGACGCACCCACAAAGGACACGCGCATGCGACGCATCGAAATCTACGACACTACCCTCCGTGACGGCACGCAGGGCGAAGGGTTCAACCTTTCGCTTGAGGACAAGCTCCAGATTGCGCGCAAACTTGATGAACTGGGCGTGGATTACATCGAGGGAGGATATCCGCTCTCTAACCCCAAGGATGTGGCCTTCTTTCGTGAGGTGAAGAACCTCAAGCTGAAGCATGCCAAGATTTCGGCATTTGGGATGACCCGCCGCCGCGGGATGACCCCGGCTGAGGATCCGGGCATGAAGGCCCTGCTCGATGCCGACACCGAAGTCCTCACCATCGTCGGCAAGACCAGCGATTACCAGGCCACCGCCATCATGGGTGTTTCCCCCGAGGAAAACCTCAAGATGATCGCTGAGACCATCGCCTTCGCCAAAAGCAACGGCCGGTACGTGGTCTACGATGCCGAGCACTTCTTTGATACCTTCCGGTCTAACCGTGAGTACGCCCTCAGGACACTCATGGTCGCCCAGGAAGCTGGTGCGTCAGTCCTCACCCTCTGCGACACCAACGGAGGCAGCATGCCCGAGTTCATCGAGGAGGCTGTCGCCGCGGTGAAGCAGCAGACCAGCGTCAAGATCGGCATCCACACTCACAACGATGCGGGCATGGCATTGGCCAATGCCCATGCCGCCATCCGTGCCGGGGCCGAGCACGCCCAGGGGACGATGAACGGATTCGGCGAACGCTGCGGCAACATGGACCTGGTCCCCCTCGTCGCCAACCTGCAGCTCAAGTACAACTTCGACTGCCTCCAGCCGGGATCGCTGCAGCGCCTCACAGAGGTGTCGCGCTTCGTCTACGAAACCGCCAACATGAACATGATCACCGGCCAGCCGTACGTCGGCCAGTCGGCGTTCGCCCACAAGGGTGGCATGCATGTGCACGCGGTCCAGAAGGATGTCAGCACCTACGAGCACGTTCCTCCGGAAACCGTCGGCAACACCCGCCGCATCCTGGTGTCGGAGCTGTCGGGCGTTTCCAATATCGCCACCAAAGCCGGCAAGAAGTTCAACATCGAGCAGGATAAGGCCACCCTCCGCAAGGTGCTGGAAAAAGTCCAGGATCTGGAAAACGAGGGCTATCAATTTGAAGCCGCTGAAGCCAGCTTCGAGCTGCTGCTCCGCAAGCAGATTGGTCGGTATCGCCAGTTCTTCGATCTCGATCACTACCGCATCGTCGTCCTCAAGCAGAACAACAGTGAACCGGTCAGCGAGGCGACGGTGAAGCTCAAGGTGAACGGCCATCCGGAACATCGTGTGGCCGAAGGGGATGGCCCGGTCAACGCGCTGGATGGTGCCTTGCGCCGCTGCCTCAAGCCGCACCTCCCGGCGATCGAGAATGTGCATCTGGTGGACTACAAGGTGCGAGTGATCAATTCCCGGGATGAAACGGCTGCGGCGGTGCGCGTGGTCGTGGAGTCCAAGCGCAAACGCAAGGACGGCTCAACGGAGGTCTTCGGCACAATCGGCGTCAGCGCCAACGTCATCGACGCGAGCTGGCAGGCCCTGGTCGATGCCTATGAGTATCACCTCCTGCACGTGGAAGAAGAATCATAAATGCAACAAATGTTTCTTCTGTAGAAATTTCAATCGGTCCGCTGAAGCAGTTCCTGTGCAGAGTCGCTTCAGCGGACCAGTTACGTTTCAGAACTGCGGTTACTGCGGGCGGGGTGTGGTGATGTCCTGGTAATCGCGTTCAAGCTGGTCGATCAGCCGTTGGATGCGATCGGCTTCGTCGATCAGGCGCTGCTGCTCCTGTCGCAGTTCCATGATGACATCGTAATGGGCCTGGGCCGCCTGGCGGACGGCCTCGCGGTTGGGCTGGACCGCCTGCTCCCATCGCTGGCGGAGTGCCTGGATACGCTGTTCATCAACCCGCATCCCCTCAGGAACGGGGGTTTTCGCATTCGCCGGAACAATCTTTTCCAGCGTGGCGCCTGACTGCTCGACGGCCTCGCGGACAGCCTGCACCTGTTCCTGGGGCGCTTGCGGTGTTAAGGAAAGACGCACGCGAACGGGACGTTCCTTTCCCATTTCCGCCAGGTGAGCAGCGATCTGCTGCATCTCGATCGGCTGATGGTCCAGGGTGATGCTGCCATTGTCCGCGACGTTGATCAGCACCACATCGATCGGCGCGTCCGCTGGCGCGGATTCCTGTTTTTGAGCTGGCTGGGGGGCGGCCTCTTCGCCAGCCGGTTCGATGATCAGCGTAACGGGTGTTCCTGCCGGGGGGGCGATATCCAAATTGGTTTCCCACTCCAGGAACTCATTGGCGCTGCTGCGCAGGTCAGGCACATCGATCACTGTCAGGTCAAAATTGACGACGCTGATGATGTAGCCGGTGATGTCAGCGGCATACTCACCGTCCTCCATGATGCGCGATCCGCAGAAAATCCACGTCGTCGCAGGCATCTCCTTCTTGGTTTCCAGATGGCGCATCAGCCGATGGGCGGGCAGGTGGACGGTCTTGCCATCTCGCTCAAACTCCACGGAGAGATGAACCCGCTGCCCCTCCGGTGGAAGCCACTGCTCCGCCGTCTGCGAATACCGCACCGGCTGACCGGGTTTCAACCCGATCATCAGCATCGCCAGGTGCAGATCCGAGGGTTTGACCCGCGACGCCAGCACCGATTCATGGGTCGGCCCGCCGGTGGTCACGCAGAAAAACTCCAGCGGCGCATCGATCCCCAGCGAGATGCATTCGACGCGAACCTGGCGCTGTTTCACGTCCACGGTCAGATGGGGCAGCTTGCGCGTCTGACCCGGCTGAGCCGGAGCAGCTTCCGGATCTGCCTCCTGCGCCACCAGCGGTTGAGCGCACGACAAGGCGAAGACTGCCAAACATCCGATAGCGATCAGGCGGGTGAGGGTCATGCGTACTCCTCAGGTGGATCCAGAATCGTTACCCGTGAACGATTATTTTTTTTAAAGTGTTGCAATATGATGCAATCTGTTGCATTGACCTCCACCTTTGACGTGGAGACAAGGCTCGATATGTTTCACCACAATCCAAACTCTACCATACACAATCCGAACGTCAAGCGGTTTTCCGGCCTGTTTCGCAGTTTTTGATGATCAGTGGGTTGTGAATGGAACCATCCTCCCAAGGCAGGAAAGTTCCTGCCCCGGGAGGGCGGCGTGAATGATTTGAGGCGGGTCAGCGGGTGGTCCAGACCGGGGGTGGTTCAATCTCATCGGCAGTGGGAGATCCGGCATCGCGGCGGCCCGAGCCCTCCAGGCGGGAGATGGCTTCCACCTCCATGTCATGCTCGCAGAGGATCTGGCAGGAAAGGCGGATATCGGGCTGATCAAACAGGTCGCGTTCGATGAGAATGGCCTTTTCGGCTTCGGTCATTTTCTCCGGATTGCCCGAGATGAACCGCACGCGGCAGGTCGTGCAGCGGGCCTTGCCGCCACAGGCGTGAAGCTGGTCGATGCCGGCTTCCTCGCACAAGGCCTTTACCAGTCGCTTGCCCTGGGGCACCTCAACCGTGCGCCCGTTCACAGTCAATTTTGGCATAGATTACGTCTCCTTCGTTCCAACGCGGCAGTCTATCCGAGAATGCAGCCGGTTTGAACCAGTCCAGCCTGATGCGGGCAATGTGCCGCTGGGCATTGTGCACGCTGCCGGATATCGCCCCTTCGAGGTCAAGTTGGATGTGGGGGATATCGTCATCTGCTACACCGATGCCCTTAATGAAGCCTGCGATCCCGATGGCCGCATGCTCGGCCGCGAGGGGCTGCTCGAACTGGTGCGATCCTTGCCGATCGGTCAGCCGCGGGAGATCGTTCATACCCTGCTTCAGCGGATTGAAGCCATGCATCCGGAGAACCTCACCCGCGATGACCTGACGATCCTGCTGTTCCGTCCGAATGGCATTGGTGTCAAGCATCCCGTCCGCGCGCAGATGATGGCACCGTTGCGGTACATGCAGGCTGTGCTGAGCGGGAAATGACCGATTGCCCGCATCGCAAATACAAGGTTACCGGTGTTGCTGGTTGCGGGTGAGGTGGATCAGCACTTCCTGCGGACTGGTGCGCCAGGCAGCGGCAAGGGTGGCAGGCTCAAGGCCGTTGCCCAACAGCGTCACGAAATCGCCGACCTTCGCGTCGATATCTGACAGATCGACATAGGCGGACTGCATGCCCACCTCCGGCAGCGTGGTAGCGATGCCGTTGACCCGGCAGGGGCCGGGGCGCAGTCCGTGGGAATATCCCATCAGGATCACGCCATGCCGTCGGACTGAAAAACCGGTGTAGCCCACCGGTCCGCAGCTTTCCCGCACATCCACCAGCGGCGCAGCCACGCGCACGGCCCCATCGTACAGCGCCAATCCGGGTCGCACGGCGTCCAGGCGGGCAGCCGGCTGGTCAAGCAGTGCCGTCGCAGCGGCGTGGCGCTTCAAATCATGTCCGTCAGTGAGTTGGACGAATCGCTCGACGTGTTCGCGTGTCGTGGCGTGCGTGAAGGCTTCGTCGATTTCGCCGGCTTGGACAATGGCGTCGATCTGGTCGGGTGGGGCGGCGAACCGCTGCATGCCGGTATCGACGCAGAGGATGGGCCGTGCTGCCCGAAGGGCACGGGCGTCTTCAACTGTAGCCACGGCGGGGCGAACCTGGTGGGCGAGGTAATCGTTCAGCCGATGCGGTTGGGGCGGGCCCAGTGTGATGACCGGTTTGCCGGTGCGCGCCGCCAGGTCTGCCTGCACCGCTTCATCGAGGCGGAAGACGCAGAATCCATCGACCTCGCGGGCGATGGCATCGCTGATCTGTTGGATGCCCAGGCCGTAGGCATTGGCTTTGACGACCGCCCAGACTTCAACGCCACAGCGCTGGCGGATGGCGCGGACGTTGTTCACGATCCGCGGCAGGTCAATGTGGATAACGGGTTCGGCGGTTTCCATGTGCATCTTACGGTTGCTGAGCGGGCGGAGCGGGAATGTCCCAGGCGGTCAGCCATTTGGTCTGGACCGGCTGGAAACCCAGGTCGATCAATCGCTTGCCCAGGTCCGGGACATG
>CAZSJB010000264.1:0-4252 GCA_964606625.1 uncultured Tepidisphaeraceae bacterium
GCCGGCCTTCTCGAAGGTCTGGCTGACGATATCGGAAAGGCGGTGTTCAAGGCCGCGCTCCACTTCCTTGATGACCTCGGGGTTGGTCTGCTCCATGTTGGCAATTCGTTTGACCACCTCGACCTGTTTCTGCGCAGCCAGGCCGACAAGAATCTCCGAAGCTTTCTGCGAAGGCAGATGCGCCAGGATAAGCGCGATCGTCTGTGGATGCTCATCCTGGATAAAGGTCAGCAGGTTTTCCGATTCAGCCTTCTGCAGGAAGCTGAACGGCGTGGTCTGGACCTGCTGGGTCACCTGCTTGATGACACGATCGGCGTCCTGTTCGGAAAGACTCTTCTTGAGCAGGCTTTTGGCGTATTCCAACCCCCCTTCGCTGAGGTAGGAGTTGGCCAGCGCCTGATTATAGAACTCACTGAAGACTTCCTTGCGCTGCGTCATGGAAATCTGGCCGAGAGAGGCGATCTCACGGCTGACCTCCTCGACGGCTTCGGGAGGAAGGCGCTTGAGAATCTCGGCAGCCTGATCCTGCTCGAGGGAGAGCAGGAGAATGGCTGACTTTCGTACTCCGCTGAGGTCTCCAGCCACGGTCGTTTCCGTTAATGCGTCAATACGCGGTTAGGGACTTCCGCCGCCCGAGGCGACGGTCTGATTCACGCACGATTCAGCCACCGCTTGACCAACTGGGCGGCGGCATCGGGATTTTCTTTCACCAGGGTCGCAACCTGTCCGATCATCTGCTGGGCACGGACGGCATCCTCATCCAGTTCCATGCCATCGAGCATGGGATCGACTTCGCCCACTTCGCCGGCAAGATGTTCGCCGGAGACGAGCTGCGGTGTCTGGGCTGGCTCGGCAGGTGCCTGCACCACCGGCGTCGGGGCGCTGCGCCGGACCATCATGAGAACCATGAAGAGGCTGATGACGGCGAGCGCGCCAATGGCGATCTCCTTGGCGTGACCGTCCAGCCCCATCGGCAGGGACGATCCGGCAACAGTCGGCTGATCAACCACGTCGCGCAACACGTCGGTGAACAGTGCGACCGAAATATTCTCCTCCTGTTCGATCTGGGTGACCGCACGAACGGCACGATGGACGTTCTCCAGCTCCTCGTTCATGAGGGCATCGAGCGTCTCGCTGTCGGGTTCTGCGTCAGTGCCATGCCGGGCCTTGTAGACAGCCACAAAATGGCTGCGCGGCAGACGAATCGAAGCCCCCACAACTGTCACATCACCACCGGGGCGATGCACAGTCTGCTGGATGCGGTTCCAGTCATTGACGAACTCGGTCTGCATCACCTCGCGGCTCGAGGTGTTGGTTGGCCCGGTGGGTACGGGATCATCCAAGACCATTCCGGTATTTGGAACTGCGCCGGGCTCGCCCTGGAACGGATCGGAGCTGACGATCTCCTCGGTTTCAACCGTGGTACGCGCTTCTTTCTGGATGGCGCTGTCCTTGTCGATGATATGGCGTGTCTCGTTGACACGCTCATTGTTCAGTCGGCAATGAACACTGACGATTGCCCCGGGGATGTACTGCAACAGGTCCTGGATCTTGGCTGCATAATACTGCTCACTCTTGACCAGGGTGTCGAACTGCTGATCACCCATGAAGGCGAACTCGCTGTCCTTGTCGTAAGGCCGGTAGGGCTTGGAATCGATGACGACGCGGATCTCGCTGGTTCGCAGACCATGTTGAGCCCCGGCGACCAGATCGGCTGCGGCATTCACCAGGTGCTGCGTGGGATTGTAGCCCGGGCGCATCGTGATGTTGATCATCGCCCGCGGTTCGGACGCGCGGTTGAGCCCGCGCCGCTGGCTGGAGTCGATGATGACGGTGGCATCGGCAACACCCTCGAGGGCGGAGATGATTTCGCTGAGCTTGGCCTGCTTGGCTTCGTTCCACAGCGCCTGCTGCTTGCTCGGCGAATCGAACATCGTCATCTGATTGAGGATGCGATCGAAGGCCGCCGAGGTGTTCTTCGGAAGCATCCGCGCATAGGTCAGGTCTGCCAGCGCATGACGATGCTGCTTTGCAGGAACGTAGATCTTGTCGCCGATCACAGTCGCAGGGATGCCCTTGGCACGCAGGTGATCGGGGATGCGTGCCAGATCCTCGGCAGCCATGGGCATGTCGAGAAGCGGCATCATCTCCGGTTCGCTGGCAAACCGGCCCCACCAGATGAGCGTGACGATCATGATCGCCACGAGCGTGCCCGTAAGCATCTTCTGGCTGGCGTTCAGGCCGGCAAGCTGCTGCTGAATGCGATCGAGCTGGTTCTTGAGAAAGTCCATGTTCCCGCCCTCCTGGCGGCTGGTGTCGCGCGGCTCCGCCACGCGCTGGTGTGTTCAGCCATGAACTATACCAGATTATACCTGGATCTGCTTGATCTCCTCATAAGCGTCCATCAGTTTTGCGCGAATGGCAAGCAGGGTCTTGAAGGCGATCTCAGATTTCTCCATCGCCGTCATGACACCGGTGAGATCTTCTGACTTGCCGGTGACCAGAGCTTCCACTGCCTGGCTGGCATCACGCTGCAGTTTCGAGACTTCTGCAATGCTCTCCTTGAGCATGTCGGAAAAGCTGGCTCCACCAGACTTCGCCGATGGCTGGGTCGTGCCAGGCGCTCCAACACCCGGCATGTTTCTGAGGTTATTGACGTTGTTGATGTTCATAAGAGTGTTACTCGTTATTTGTTACTTGCTACTTGCCGCTTTCCGTACAAGTAACAAGTAACCAGTAACAAATAACGTTCATGCCAGCAGTCTCAGGCTCGCGTTCAGCATTGCCTTTGTTGTTTCCATCATCGTGATGTTTGCCTCGTAAGCCCGGGAGGCTTCCAGGGCGTTGATGTACTCGATCGATAAATCGACGTTGGGGTATTTCACATATCCATCCGGACCGGCATCAGGATGCTCGGGTTCGTAGCGTTGTTTAAACGCGGTGGTATCCATCTTGATCTCGCGCACGTGCACACCGGGCGCCTTACTGCCGGGTTTCTGTGTGGGTGAAAAGACCACGAACCGCCGACGATACGGAATTGGCTCGCCCTTTTCGTTGCGTGTGGTATTCACGTTGAGGATGTTCTGGGCAATGGTGTCCATGCGGATCCGCTGAGCCGCAAGCCCGCTTGCCCCAATATCGAGTGTATCGAACATGGCTGTAGTCCGTTGTCGGTTATCCGTCTTCCGTTATCGGCTGAGCGGCATTACACGATGCGTTCCTTCAATGCCGCTTCGAGCGATTCAAACTGCTTGCGCAGCAGCTCGACAGCAAGCTGATGCATCAGGGCATTTTTCGCCTGCTCGCTCATTAGATGCTCCATAGACCGGTTATTGCGGTCATGAAACAGAATCCCGTGTCGCGGATGCTCCAGCTCACCGCGAATATCATCAAAGCTGACCGATCCCAGCGGTGCGTGCCGGCGCATTGCCACCCGCTCACGCAAACGCGTCTGAAACTTGGTCAGCGACAGGTCTTTCTGCACGTATCCGGGCGTGCTGATGTTGACGATGTTCTCCGCCAGCAGCTTGTGACGCGCAGCCGTGAACTTGAGCATCTGCTCAATCAACGGTGCGTTACCCTGGTTGATCAGCCGGTTGACAAACATCGCCATCAGCTCCCGTCAAACCGCGTGCCACAGTCGAGTACGCCGAAAAAACAACCCTCCGGCGCCACGCAACGCGCAAACCCTGCGCGATGAGGGCGCAATTAATGCCTTAATCCACCTCCACCAGTTCACCTTCCTCGCGCCACCGCTTCAGCTTCATGCCCAGCGTACGAACGCCGATGCCCAACGCATGGGCAGTCTTGAGGCGATGGCCACGGAACTGCTCAAGGGTGCTGAGGATGACCTTCTTCTCGATATCAGCCAGCGGCTTGCCCGCCAGTGTATCGATCGACTGATCCATGCTGCGTGGTTTAAGCCACGGCTCGATGGTGGCGGCGCGAACCACGCCGGGCTCGGTTTCGAGCACGGTCGCGCGTTCGATGATGTTCTGCAATTCCCGCACGTTCCCCGGCCATGAATAGCGCTGCAGCAGGCGCAAGGCTTCGGGCTCAATGTGCCGGAACGGCGTGTTCGTCCGCTTGGCGATCTGGTGCAGGAAATGACGCGCCAGCTCGGGGATATCCTCGTTACGTTGGCGCAGCGCCGGCAGCTCGATCGGAACGACGTTCAGCCGGTAGAACAGATCGCCACGGAACTTGCCTTCCTCAACGGATTTTTCCAAATCCCGGTTGGTGGTGGCAATTA
>CAZSJB010000264.1:4262-5098 GCA_964606625.1 uncultured Tepidisphaeraceae bacterium
CACCCGCACGTCAACCTGCTGAGTTGTACTGCTGCCAACGCGCTCGAACTGAGATTCCTGCAGGACTCGAAGAAGCTTGGCTTGCAAGGTCGGAGCGATCTCACTGATTTCATCCAGCAGAAGCGTACCGCCATCCGCCAGCTCGAAACGGCCTCGGCGCATCCGATCGGCGCCGGTGAAGCTTCCCTTTTCGTGCCCAAACAGCTCGGATTCGAGCAGGTTTTCGCTTAAGGCGGCGCAGTTCACAGCCAAGAACGGACGATCGCGCCGATCGGAGGCATAATGGATTGCCCGAGCAACCAGTTCCTTACCCGTGCCGCTTTCGCCACGAACGAGCACAGTGGCACTGGTGCGAGCGACCCGCTCGATCTGTTCCCGCACACGCTGCATCGCCTCGCTGCTGCCGATTAGGGGACGCGGAGCAGCGATATCGACCATGCTCTTGAGGGCCAGGTTCTCCTTGATGAGACGACTGTGTTCGAGAGTGCGATCGACCAGCAGTTTGATTTCATCCCCGTCAAAGGGTTTCTGGATGTAGTCGTAGGCGCCCAGCTTCATGGCTTCGACAGCCGTCTGAACGGTTGCATAAGCCGTCATGAGGACGACCGGCATATCCGGACGGAGCTTTTTGGCTTCCGCCAACAATTCAATGCCTGTCATGCGGGGCATCTTGAGATCGGTAATGAGCAGGTCAAAGCGCTGGCTGGACAGTCGCTGCAGCGCAGCCGCTCCATCGGCTGCCGCGACCACCTCATGGCCTTCGCGTGCCAGCGTCCCGGCAAGCGAGTCGCGCATCATCTCCTGGTCATCGCAAATCAGGATGCGTGCCATTTAGA
>CAZSJB010000265.1:0-5070 GCA_964606625.1 uncultured Tepidisphaeraceae bacterium
GTGGGGCTGATTGGTGATAACGGGGCTGGGAAAAGCACGTTGTTCCGGATGATCGTCGGTGAGCTTGTCCCCGATGCGGGAACGGTCTCGGTCGCGCGCGGCGCGAAGGTCGGATATCTCCGCCAGGATCCGGAATTCGATCATGACAACACCGTGCTTGACGAATCCGAAGAGGCCTTCGCGGAGTTGCATGCCCTTTCGCATCGCCTGCGCGAAATGGAGCATGCAATGGCCGGCCTGTCGGGTGAGGTGCTGGAAAAGCTGCTTACACGCTACCAGCAGGCCCAACATGATTTCGACCTGGCGGGCGGATACGCCTGGCGGCATCGCCTGGAAGCAACGCTGCTGGGCGTTGGGCTGGAGCGCACGACGTGGGAACAGCAGGTCTCCACACTGTCGGGCGGGCAGCGGTCACGGCTGGCGCTGGCAAAGCTGCTCATCGCCGAGCCGGATCTGCTGCTGTTGGACGAGCCGACCAACCACCTGGACCTGGCAGGCATCGAATGGCTTGAAAATTACCTGCTTGGCTTCAGCGGCGCGGTCATGCTTATCAGCCACGACCGCTACCTGCTGGACCGTCTGGCAACGCGCATCGTCTGGCTGACCCACGCCCGTCTGCACAGCTATCCGAGCAACTATTCGGCCTTCATTAAGCAGCGCGAAGTCCAGAAACTGTCCCAGCAGCGTGCCTACGAAAAACAGCAAGCCGACATCGAAAAACAAAAGGAGTTCATCCGCCGTTTCGGCGCCGGCCAGCGTTCCCGCGAAGCCAAAGGGCGAGAAAAACGCCTCAATCGCCTGCTGGCCAGCGACCAGATCATCCAAATGGTCGATACGAACCGGCGCATTCATCTGTCGATCAATACCGACCAGCGCGCCGGCGACCAGGTGCTCCAGGTGCGAGGCCTTTCCAAGCAATATGACGAACGGCGGCTTTGGGAAGAGGTGGAGTTCGACATCCGCCGCGGCGAGCGGATCGGTGTGATCGGCCCCAACGGATCGGGCAAGACGACACTGATCGAGGTGCTGCTCGGCCGGCGCGATGCCGATGCCGGCGATATCCGCTGGGGGGCAAATCTCAACATCGGTTACTACGATCAGCAACTCGGCGATCTCGATCCCGACGCAATGGTCATTGAAGAAGCCTGGGGAGATCGCCGGATCAGCGAGCAGCAGGTTCGCGATGTACTGGCCATGCTCCTGCTCCGCGGCGACGACATCTATAAACCGATTCGCATGCTTTCCGGCGGCGAGCGGGCCCGCGTGCGGCTGGCGCAGCTCCTGCTGGATCAGCCCAATGTACTGCTGCTGGATGAGCCGACCAACCACCTGGATATTCCCTCGGTCGAGGCCCTCGAAGGCGCCCTGCAACAGTTCACGGGCACAATCCTGTTCGTCAGCCACGATCGCTTTTTTCTCAATCGTATCGCCCAGCGGTTGCTCGTGCTCGAACCACCGAACGTGCGTGATTTCCTGGGAACGTATGACGATTGGACGCGCAAAAAAGCCGAGGAAGATGCCGCTCGCGCACAGCCCTCGGCAGTCAAACCCAGACTGCGGGCCGAATCCAAGCCCAAACCCGCGACGCCGCGCAAAGACAATCCTTACGCCCGTCCCTTTGGCCGGCTGAACACCGCGCAACTGGAAGAAGAGATCACTAATACCGAGATCGCCCTGGCCGAGGTTCAGGCTGCGTTTGCCTCAGATGCCATGAAAGATCCAGCCCGCGCCAAAGCCCTCAAAGCCGAGTACGATGCCCTGACCCAAAAGCTTGCACAGCTGGAAGAAGAGTATTTCACCCGAGCGGAATAAACACCTTTTATGACCACTCCCAGCCCGTTGCCCCCTGAACAGAACCCTGCGCATGATCCTGAGGATGTGGACCGTCCCGCTGGCAGTGCGGGGACGCTTGAATATGAACCTGCGCCCGCGAAGCACGATGCTTATGCGGCGTTTCGCCATCGGTCGTATGTCATTCTTGCCATCGGCTGGATGATCGCCGCCATCGGCCATGCCGCGCAGTCCACTGCCATCGGCTGGGAGATTTTCGACCGCACCGGATCAAAGCTGGCGCTGGGCTACATCGCCGGTGTACAGGCGATTCCCCTGCTGCTGCTGGCTTTACCGGCTGGCCACTTGGCAGATACGTTTGATCGCAGACGGATTATCGCGATCACCAGCCTGTGCGCGGGAGCATGTTCAGCCTGGCTGACCTGGCTAAGCTACCGCGAGGGGTCCATTCCCTATATGTACGCAGCCATTATCCTGAGCACAACGGCACTGGTGCTGGGCCGGCCGGCCCGATCGTCGCTCATGCCGCGCGTCGTGCCGCCGGATGTCTTTCCCAACGCGGTGGCGTGGAACTCCAGTGCCCACCAGATCGCCACGGTGATCGGCCCGGCACTGGGCGGGGGATTAGTGTGGTTAAGCCTCAAGCTCCTCAACAGCGCAGCCCTGGCGTATGCCTTTGAAGCCTGCTGCATCACGCTGTTCGCCTGCTCAATGCTTTTTATTCGATTGCGACCGGTGAATGAGACACAAAAGCCCGATCGCTCGCTGCTGGCGGGGCTGCGGTTCGTCTTCCGCAACCGGATCGTACTGACGGTGATGTCACTCGACCTGTTTGCAGTGCTCGCGGGTGGGGCGACGTATCTTTTGCCCGTCTTTGCGATCGATATTCTCCAAATCGACAGCCGTGGGTTTGGCTGGCTTCGCGCAGCCGAGGCGATCGGAGCCCTGACAATGACGCTGACACTCGCCCATCTCCCACCAATGAAAAACGCTGGCCGCACGATTCTGCTGGCCGTGGGGGGATTCGGGATAGCGACGATCATTTTTGGACTGTCGACGAACTTCTGGCTGAGTTTTGCGATGCTGATGCTGATCGGGGTGTTCGACAGCATCAGCGTGGTGATTCGGCATACGCTGGTGCAATTGATGACCCCCGATGCGATGCGAGGACGGGTCGCGGCGGTCAACAATATCTTCGTGGGCGCCAGCAACGAGTTGGGTGGGCTGAAATCAGGGGTTCTGGCAGCCTGGATCGGGGCTGTGGCAGCCGTGGTGGTCGGCGGAATCGGCACAGTGCTGATCGTGGCAGGCATTGCCTGGCGCGTCCCCGAGCTGCGACGCCTGGGCTCGCTGCAAAGTGCAAAAATCGAATGAACCCGCCCCATTGACCGTCCGTACATCCCCCATACGATAGACGGGCCCGCGCGCCACTGGTGGTGCGCCTATACTTAACGTTATCCATGAGCATGAAGTCGATCCGCATCACCGGCGCGCGCGAGCACAATCTGCGCAATATTTCCCTGGAGATTCCCCGCGATCGCCTGGTCGTCATCACCGGCCTGAGCGGATCGGGCAAAAGCACCCTGGCGTTCGATACCGTCTATGCCGAAGGCCAGCGCAAGTACATCGAATCGCTCAGTGCCTATGCCCGGCAGTTCCTCGATCAGCTCCAGAAGCCCGACATCGACGAGATCGAAGGCCTGCCCCCGACCATCGCCATCGAGCAGCGTTCGGCCAGTTCCAACCCGCGCTCGACCGTCGCAACGACCACCGAAATCTACGACTATCTCCGTGTTCTTTTTGCCCGCGCCGGCACACCCCATTGCTGGAAGTGCGGTCAGCCGATCGCGGCGACTGGGCCCAGCCAGATCACCGACGCCATCGCCGCCCATCCCACCGGAACGAAGGTCATGATCCTGGCTCCTCTGGTTCATGGGCAAAAAGGGGAACACAAGGACGTCTTCAACGCCCTGATCAAGCAGGGATTCGTCCGCGCTCGTGTCGATGGGGAGATTCTTGAGCTCACAGCCAACCGCATTCCTGAACTTAAGAAGACGTTCAAACACAATATCGATGCCGTGGTCGACCGCATTGTCCTCAAACCCGAGGCGCGATCCCGCCTGGCGGATTCGGTGGAAACGGCGTTGCGGCTGTCGCGCGGGCTGGTCGTGGCCAGCATCGGCCAGCCGGATGGCACGTGGGCGGACAGCATCTTCAGCGACAAGTTCGCGTGCCCGCTTCATCCCGAGACCAGCCTCCCCGAGCTGGAACCGCGGGTCTTCTCGTTCAACGCGCCGCAGGGCGCCTGCCCTTCCTGTCACGGACTGGGGACGACCAGCGACTTCGATCCGGAACTGATTGTCCCGGACGACTCGGTTTCGCTGGAAAATGGCGCCATCGAAGCATGGCGTAAGGGGGGTAAGCGGATGAACATCTACTACAGCCGCGTGCTGCGCCAGTTCTGCCGCGATTTCGGCATCAGCTACACCCAGCCGTATTCGAAGATTCCCAAGAAGATTCGTGACATCCTCATGTACGGCACGGACGCCAAGGGAGACGCCGGTACCGGGACGTGGTTTGAAGGCGTCATCCCCAACCTGCACCGCCGTTTTGAGAACACGGAATCGGAATACGTCAAAGCACGCCTCTACCAGTACCAATCCGAACAACCCTGTGAAACCTGCCAGGGCACTCGCCTCAAGCCGGAAGTGCTTGCCGTGCGCCTGCACACCCAGGATGAAGCCAATCCGATATTGCCCCTGCCAGTGGATCAATCCGGGCAAAGTGCCCGTGGTACGAAAAAGACGCGCAAACTAAAGAACGGAAACGGCATCGCCCCTTTAAAAGGTTACAGCATCGCCGATGTCACCCGAATGACCGTCGCGCAGGCCAAGGCATTCTTCGAGAACCTCAAGCTCAGTGCCGAGGGGGCGAAGATCGCCGAGCCGATTGTCCGTGAGATCGCGGCGCGTCTCGGGTTCATGGTCGATGTTGGACTGGAGTATCTCACCCTCGACCGCAAAACGGGTACGCTCTCCGGCGGCGAAGCCCAGCGCATCCGCCTGGCGACGCAGGTCGGGTCGGGGCTGGTGGGCGTTTGCTACGTACTGGACGAGCCGACGATCGGTCTTCACCAGCGTGACAACACGCGCCTTATCCGTACGCTGCTGCGTCTGCGCGACATCGGAAACACCGTCATCATGGTCGAGCATGATGAGGACTGCATCCGCGCAGCCGACCACCTGATCGACATTGGCCCCTGCGCCGGTGCTCATGGCG
>CAZSJB010000266.1:0-5065 GCA_964606625.1 uncultured Tepidisphaeraceae bacterium
AATACCTGATCGCGCATCGCAACCAGCGCGACAACCCCGCTCCTGCCAACCAGACCCTGCTCGAATCAGCGCGCACGCGCCTGCTTTACTTCGATGTGGATGAAGACCAGATCGCTGCCCTTGAAGCGGCTGGCAAGCCCAACAAGACCATGACGATCCGCAGCCCGTTTGATGGGGTCGTGATCACCAAAGATGTCGTCGAAGGCCAGCAGATTACCGCCGGAGCGCGCATCTACCGCTTGGCGGATCTGTCGCGCGTGTGGGTCATCGCCACTATCTATGAGTATCAGCTTCCCTACGTCACCGAAGGCCAGCCCGCGCTGATGACCCTGCCCTATATTCCCGGCCGGCAGTTCGAGGGGAAGGTGGCCTATGTCTATCCCTTCCTGAATGAGCGGACGCGCCAGGCGCGCGTCCGGCTGGAGTTTGAAAATCCCGACAACCTGCTCAAGCCCGGCATGTTTGCGGATGTGCGCCTGCGCAACCAGATCGCCGACGAAGTGATGCTCGTCCCGCGTAGCGCCATCATTGACACCGGTCGACGGCAGGTGGCGTACGTGCAGGTGGTGGAAGGCGAGTACGTCCCGCGCAACGTCGTGCTTGGCCTGGAGACCGAAGACGGCGTCGTTGAAATCCGCGAGGGCCTGCGACCGGGTGAGCGCGTCGTCACCAGCGCGCAGTTCCTGCTGGATTCCGAAGCCCGTTACAACGAAGCCCGCGCCCGCATGATTCGTGGTGATGATCCCGATGAGGCTCACGCAGAGGCGGATGCGCCGCCACCGCCGGTGGATGTCAAACCGGTGCGGCTGCAGGCGACCGCCGACGGCGGATTCGAGCTGACACACTGCCTGGTCAGCGGCCTGGAATTGGGCGCCATGGGTGATCCGGTTCCCGTCGAATACGCCGGCAAGACGATTCGCTTCTGCTGTGCCGACTGCATCGGCCGATTCCGCGCGAATCCCGATGCGTTCATCACCGCAATCGACAAGGCCATTGAAGAACTGGGCAATCCATAAACCACGGAGACACAGAGACACGGAAACCCCAAATGGTGATGCACGATTATTACCCAGCCATTCATGTGTTTCGGGTTTCCGTGACTCGACCTCTCTGTGGTTCCATCAACTGTAGATAAACGATGATCACGAATGTAATCGATTGGTGTATCCGCAATCGGCTGATGGTGCTGGTGCTTTGCGCCGTGCTGATCGGGTCGGGGATGTGGGCGGTGTATCAGATCAAGGTGGATGCGATCCCCGATCTGTCGGACGTGCAGGTGATCATCGAGGTGGATTACCCCGGCCAGGCGCCGCAGATCGTTGAGAACCAGGTGACCTATCCGCTGACCACCGCCATGCTACAGGTGCCGCACGCGAAGGTCGTGCGCGGGTACAGCATGTTCGGCAGCAGCTTCGTCTACATCATTTTCGATGATGGGACCGACATCTATTGGGCTCGCAGCCGTGTGCTGGAGCAACTCAGCGCCGTGCAGTCGCGGCTGCCGGAGGGGGCGATCCCGCGCCTCGGTCCCGATGCAACCGGCGTCGGCTGGATCTTCCAGTATGTCCTGTCCACCGGACCCTACTGCCCCGATCATCCCAATGGTGTATGGATGGATGAAAGCGGCACCAGCGCCTCGCCCGTACAGACAGAGCAGCACACCACGCTGCAACGCGTCTTTCCCGGTCAGGAAACCTGCCTGATCGACGGCCAGCCGCTGATTCAGCCGGATCTTGACCTGTCCGACCTGCGCAGCCTCCAGGACTGGTATCTCCGCTATGAGTTGATGGCGCTGGACGGTGTCAGCGAGGTGGCCGCGATCGGCGGGTTCGTCAAGCAATATCAGGTCGTCGTCGATCCGGTGAAGCTGCTGGGTTATGACATTTCGATCAGCGCTGTGCGCGAGGCGATCCAGCGATCCAACGTTGATGTCGGCGGGCGCGTACTGGAGTTGAGCGAAACCGAGTACATGGTGCGCGGCCTGGGTTACCTGGGCACCCTCAGCGAAGAAGAGATCGCGCATGCGGCCTTGCATGGCCGACGCATTGAGGAGGTGCGCACGGAGCGTATCCTGGATGAGCTGCGGCGCATTGCACTGGATGTGCGCGAGGGTGGCGCACCGCTGTACTTGTCGGACGTTGCCGAAATTCGCGTCGGTCCGGAAATCCGCCGCGGGATTATGGAATGGAACGGCATCGGCGAAGCTGTCGGCGGGATCGTGGTCATGCGCTATGGCGAAAACGCCCGCACGACCATCGACCTGGTGAAAGACAAGCTGGCCGATCTACAGAGCAGCCTGCCACCGGGGGTGGCCATCGAAGTGGGATATGACCGCTCTGATCTGATCGATCGCGCGGTAGGGACGCTGCGGCGGACGCTGTTTGTCGAGATCACGGTGGTGGCGCTGGTCTGCATCCTGTTTTTACTGCATGCTCGCAGCGAACTGGTGGCAGTGTTCGTCGTGCCGACCGGTGTGCTGGCTGCGATCCTGATCATGCACCTGGGAGGGATCAACGCCAACATCATGAGTCTTGGGGGGATTGCCATTGCCATTGGCGTGATGGTCGACAGCTCGATCATCATGGTCGAAAACGCCCACAAGCATCTGGATCGTGAGGAAGAGCGCCTGCATCGACTGAGGCAGGCCGGCGAGGAGGCTGTTCCGCACCCACGGACACAGATCATCGCCGAGGCGGCTGCCGAGGTTGGACCCAGCCTCTTTTTCTCACTGCTCATCATCACCGTTTCATTCCTGCCGGTATTTGTGCTGGGTGAGCAGAGCGGGCGGATGTTCAAGCCGCTGGCCTATACCAAGACCTTTGCCATGGCTGCGGCGGCGCTGCTGGCAGTGACGGTGATCCCGGTGCTGATGAGTTATTTCATCACGCCGCGCGTGCTGCCGCGCGAGTGGGGCTGGCGGCGGAACCTGGCGATCACGCTGGCCGTGATGCTGATTCCCGCCGCTTTGCTGGCGTTTGCGCCGCTGGGCCGTCTGGATGAATACCGCACCTTCATTGTAGTCGGCTGGGTTGTCGTGATGGGGATGCTGTTCATCCCTCAGAAGATCATCCATGAAAACGTGAATCCGATCTCGTGCCTGCTCCAGGCGATGTATGAGCCGATGTTCGTTTTTGTAATGCGCTTCAAGGGAGCAATGCTTCTGGGAGTGTTGCTATTGGGGGTGACGACCCTCTGGCCGGCAATGCGCATCGGCACGGAGTTCATGCCGCCCCTGGATGAAGGCGATCTGCTCTACATGCCCACCACCGAACCGGGCATCAGCGCAGCCAAGGCAGCAGAGCTGCTCCAGCAAACCGATCGGCTGATCAAGCAGTTTCCAGAGGTCAAAAGCGTCTTCGGCAAGGCCGGCCGGGCGGAAACCGCCACCGATCCGGCTCCCCTGAGCATGCTCGAGACCACGATCATGCTCAGCCGCGATCCCGCGGACTGGCGACAGGTGCCTATTCCCCGTTTCTATGACAACTGGCCCAACTGGTTAAGCTGGTTGCCCCGCAAAATCTGGCCGGATCGGCGGCGCATCACGACCGAAGAGCTGATCTATGGGTATCACCTGCCCCATCCGGAGGGAGATGAGGATCTGGTTGTGCCGGGGCTGAACGATGCCGTGCGCATCCCCGGGTTGACCAATTCCTGGACCCAGCCGATCCGCACGCGCATCGACATGCTCTCCACGGGCATCCGCACGCCCGTGGGCATCAAGGTGATGGGCGATGACCTGGCAACCCTCGGTGACCTGGCGGTTCAGATCTCGCAGGCGCTGCAAGCCGATCCACGCACCAGCGGATACACTACCAGCGCCTTTGCCGAGCGGACCATCGGCGGTAGTTATCTCGACATCAACATCAACCGCAATCAGATTGCCCGCTATGGCCTGCGCGTAGCCGACGTGCAGGAAGTGATTCAGACGGCGGTAGGCGGCATGAATGTGACTGAGACGGTCGAGGGGCTACAGCGGTATCCGGTGAATATCCGCTATCCGCACGAACTGCGCGACAATGTGGCGGCCTTACGGCAGGTGCTTGTGCCGACGCCAACGGGCACGCAAGTCCCGCTGGGGCAACTGGCTGAGTTGCGCCTGACACAGGGTCCGCCGGAGATTAAAAGCGAGAACGCCCGGCGAACGACCTGGGTGTACGTGGACATCGCGGGGATCGACGTCGGTACTTATGTGCGCCACGCACAGGAGGTGGTGAGTGAGACCGTGTCGCTTCCAGCCGGGTACAACATCATCTGGTCGGGGCAGTACGAGTACATCCAGCAGGCGCGAAAAGATCTGATTGTGTCGGGCACTCTGGCGTTGGTGGCGATCGTGATGTTGCTGTACCTGGCGACGCGATCGTGGCTGCGCGTGGGGATCGTGCTGCTGGCGGTTCCGTTCAGCCTGATCGGTGCGATCTGGATGGTCTACCTGCTGGATTTCAACTGGTCGATGGCGGTGGTGATCGGGCTGATCGCGCTGCTGGGGCTGGATGCCGAAACCGGGCTGATCATGCTGCTTTACCTGGATAACAGCTATGAGCGCTTTGAGCGGCAGGGTCGCATGCGTACCCCAGCCGATCTGTGGTGGGCGGTGCATGATGGGGCGGTGCAGCGCATCCGTCCCAAGGCGATGACGGTGGCGACGACCTTCTTTGGGCTGGTGCCGCTGCTGTTCGCCACCGGCGCCGGTGCCGACACCACGCGTCGCCTGGCGGCGCCGATGGTTGGGGGGCTGGCCAGCAGTTTCCTGCTGGAGCTGCTGATCTATCCGATTCTGTTCTACCTCTTCAAGCGGGGGTCGCTGCGAAAGCGATGGCAGCAGAGTCCGGAACCATCCGGCATTTCCAGGGCGCATGCGATAGCCGGTCCTGCGCATTCTCCGTAGAATGTCATTCATGCGTGATCTGCTGAACAGTTCCATCGATGAGCTTGCGATACTGCTGCCGATGCTGCGGGACATGGCGCCGCAGTTGGAGCAACTGGGCGAGACCATGATGCGATGCTGGGATCAGCGGGGAAAGGTGTTGCTGGCTGGCAATGGCGGATCGGCAGCCGATGCGATGCA
>CAZSJB010000267.1:0-5016 GCA_964606625.1 uncultured Tepidisphaeraceae bacterium
CTTCCCACCACAAACCCCAGCAGCAGCGCCCAGATGATCACGGCAACCAGCCCACGTTGATTGCGCTGGGGCGGATCCACACCGTCGCGAACCTGCATCGCATGTTGCGTGAATACCAGCAGGCTTTCGCGCGTGGCATAGGCGCCCATCGGCTGGGTCATCCCCATGAAAAAGACATCCCGGCTGGTGACGGCTTGAACGGGCAGATTCGTGTAGACCTGAGTCGGATGAATGTTGATCCGCATGAACGGGATGCCTGTCTCCGCGACGATCCGGGCAATCACGATATGCGCCAGCAGCGTAAAGGCGAGGATCAGCCCAATGACCCACGCGGAGACGCCCATCGCCGCCAGCCATGCAGCCATTACCCCCATCGCTCCCAGGATCACCCAAACCGCCCCCCGGTATGAAGGGGCGTTGCGCTGCCGCTCCTGGGGCGTTCGCCCCAGGAAAGCATGCCGCAGCACCCGTCGAAAGTGATGTCGTCCCACCCAGACAATCCCAGCCAGAAACGCAACCGATGCCCCCAGGTGCTGGTCGTCCAGAGCAGCCTGCGGCAGATCGGCTCCGATAGTCTTCCGCTGCACCACCAGCAGTTGCAGCAACAGGAATGTCGCCCACAGGCTGAACCCGATGCGGGACTGGATGAAGTAGGTCACCCCCACGAACGTGAAAAAGATCGTCGCCTGCTTGACGTTGAGATGCAGGTGTCGCCACGGTTCGTCCACGAAGATGCCTGTCAGATCATAACTCAACGGAATCCGGGGGACGGTGCTGGGGAAATAGGCGTTCAAGCCAGAAAAGCTGTGAATGACAAAGACGCCGCTCAAACCGATCCAGAAGCTGTGGCTGCGAAACAGACGATTGAGGATCCGCCCCTTTTCCGGCTGTTCGATCAGGGCCACCTGGAGCTGAGCCAGCGGAAAGGCCAGCCGCTCATTCGTGGCCCACTGCGGCCGAAGTACGACCGCAATCCCCAGGAGCATCGCCGCCCAGGCCACGACATAAATGCCCCAGACCAGCAGCGGCACCACCCAGGCGGAGTACGGAGCCGTTCCTTCCGGCGGGACGCGGCTGACAAAATAGCTGAGGATCGGGCTGGTGCGGCCCTCGACCTGATCGCGAATGGGGAAAAGATACTCCGGCAACTGCAGGGAGATGAATGCCTCCCAGAAACTTGCGTTGGATGCCCCCTGGTAGAATGGCGCAACCAGTTCCGGCAGCAGGAACTTAAGCAGCCCCTGACCGGGCAGAGCACAACTGACAAGCATCATCCCGAGGATGATCGCCAATTCGCCGCTGCTGAGCGCCCGCCTGGGCCATCGCCATCGCAACGGAGCATTGACCAGGACCACCAGCACAAACACCGACAACACCACCGCCAGCGGAAGATAGCCTCCCACCAGCAGCGTGTTCATGACCACAAAGTCATTGTAGGGTGTCAATCCACAGACAAAACAGACGCCGAGCGATCCGATCGCTACGCTTCGCCAGGTGATGGCGGGTCGGGTAGGAACAGGCGCCTGATCGATCCCTTGATTTGATGCGTCTGCGGCTAGGGAGGAGTAAATGGTCATTGGTGGCGAATCCCCCCTGGAATCCGGAGTACACACGGCGTGACGCCCCATGAACCGAAAAGGGACAGCTTCAGCCGAAGCCGGAAGCTGTCCCTCTCATCGCGGTTAAGCACTCGGCTTGATTCAGGCACGGCGCCGACGAAGCAGCCCCAAGCCACCCAGACCCAGCAGCGTCAGCGATGCCGGTTCGGGAACGATAACCAGCTTCGGCGAGAACTCGCCATTGGCGTTGGAGGCACCTGACCAGGGCGAAGGACCATTGTCCGGACCTACGCCGCTGAGTTGTGAACGCAGTGCCTGCACTTCCTTGGAAGCGAAGACGTAGTTGAAGTTAGTGATACTGGAACCCGACAGCAGCGGGCTACCATCCTGGGTCGCCCCAATCAGGAACGTCACGGTCGTGTTGCCGGCGCTGATAGCATCAGCCAGAAACTGGAGGATGCGGTCATCCTCCGGGTTATCCACGTTGTGGTTGAAGTCCAGCGCATACCCTACAGGAAGACTCCCTACGCCTACGTCGGGCGCCGGCGTTGCGGTCATGAACTGAAGATCCGGGCCGTAGTAATCCTTGGTTCGCATGTTGGCGTCATATACCAGGCCGGGCGCCGTATGGTAGGCCATGTCGCCGGCTGTGGAATCGTTGCCTTCCTGCCAGTCCTGGCCACTGGCCCCGGGCCTCAACGCCATCATGGAGAAACCAGCTCGCACGCCCGTATCGGGGCTGACGGAACGACTTTGGTTCCACGAGGTGGTATTGACATGCAGACGGACGTAGGCGTCGGTTGCATTCTCAATGTCCTGCAGCGTGAGCTGGCTGATATCGAATCGCAGGAACATCACACTGTTGCGCTCATTGCCCGTCGGGAACGGTGAGTTGTTGTTCACAAACACGCGCGTCGCCAACTCCTCTTCATGCCCCCGGGCGCGTCCGTCAGGGTTGCTGAACGATTCCGACTCGCGAACCTCAGCATCCGCCCCATTCCCGAAGTTGGTAGGAATGACAATGGTTGATGCTTCCGCCGGAGCGGCCAGTCCCGCCACCATCAACGAAGCGACGGCTGCACCGAGCAAGCCTCCCCGATTACCCCGCACAGCATTGCTGATTGAACTGAGCATGTGCCCTCCATAGGTTCTTGCCGCTTTGATGAGCGGCGACTTGAAGAAGATCGCAGACGCACAGAAATGTCTGCGTAGATTTGACCCATTTGGTGCAACGAACACAACCGCAAAACTTCCTCCCGGTTATGTCGATGCATCGCACCTGATGGCTAAACGTGCCACCTGCCAAGTCGACGCGACTCAAGCAGTGTGAGGAGTATGACACATCCGCGCAAATTTGACGTTTGAGTTTTGCGGAATTGTTTTATGATTTGGCGCACACCCTGCGGAGCCTGTGAAGCTCCAGTCTTTTCCGCCCTCCATCCTTGCACATTATACTGGTTTTGTTGAACAAACCTCAACATCACCCGGCCTCCTTCAGACACCTGACTTCGCTTTCGATATGATGGCCTTTCAACAAAGCCGGCGGTGGATGTCGGCTGGATTGCAATCATGCGTCTTCGGAGTCATTTCATGCCGCCAACATCTTCCGCTTTCGATATTTACCACAAGTACCGATCCAGATCACTTAATTTCCGCCATTTCGCCAATCCTCCCGCCGTTTATCGAGGAGCGCCCTTCTGGTCCTGGAATACGTTCATTCGCATTCCTCAACTTCGCCGCCAGATTGACCAGTTTGCGCAGATGGGATTCGGCGGGTTTCATATTCACTCCCGCGTCGGCCTGGCAGATGAATACCTGGGCCGTAAATACATGGAGGCTGTGCGTGTCTGCACGGAACATGCGCAGCGCCGTGGCATGCTCAACTGGCTGTACGATGAAGACCGCTGGCCATCGGGCTTTGCCGGCGGGCTGGTAACACGCGATCCTCGGTTCCGGATGAAATATCTCCGCTGGACGCCCTTTCCCTACGGAAGTGTTCCGCACCTGGGCCGCAGCGAATCCGGCTGCTTGCTGGGACGTTTTGCCGTCATCCTCCGCAACGGTTGGCTGGCGGACTATCGTCGCCTGGATGCACGGGACACACCGCCTGCGGACAGTCGCCTCTGGTATGCCTACCTGGAAACCGCCGATCCCACGCCCCGCTACAATCACCAGACCAATGTCGACACCTTCAATCGCCAGGCGATCGAGCGATTCATCGAAGTCACGCATGAGCGCTTCAAGGCCGTGGTGGGCGATGCTTTTGGCGACACCATCCCAGCCATTTTCACGGACGAACCTCAATTCCAGAAAAAGCAACGGCTGCAGCATCCCGACGATCTGGAGGATGTGCTGCTTCCCTGGACAGATGATTTTGCCGATACTTATCGCGCCGCCTATGGACAGGATATAGAAGCGTTTTTGCCGGAACTGATCTGGGAACTGCCCAATGGCCGGGCATCGCTGGTGCGCTATCGCTATCACGATCATACTGCTGAGCGATTTGCGTCAGCTTTTGGGGATACGCTGGCACGATGGTGCCGACGCAACGGCATTGCGCTGACTGGCCACATGCTGGCAGAATCGGACCTGCATGGCCAGACCCGCGGTGGCGGGGAGGTCATGCGCGCCATGCGGAGTTTTCACATTCCGGGCATTGATATCCTGTGTGACCGCATTGAGTTCATCACTGCCAAACAGGCGCAAAGCCTCGCTCATCAAAATGGTTGCCCGGGTGTACTCAGCGAGCTGTATGGAGTAACCGGCTGGGATTTCGATTTTGCGGGCTTTAAACGCCAGGGAGACTGGCAGACAGCGATGGGGGTTACCGTTCGCGTGCCGCACCTGGCGTGGGTATCCATGGCTGGCGAAGCCAAGCGCGATTATCCCCCAGCCATCGGGTATCAATCCCCCTGGTATTCCCATTATGCCCTGGTGGAAGACCACTTTGCCCGAGTCAATGCCATCATGACGCGCGGAACACCGCTGATTCGTGTCGGGATGATCCATCCCATTGAATCCAGTTGGTTGACCTATGGCGTCATCTCCCAAACCTGTCGAGACACCCAGGAACTGGAAGTTTCCTTCAAAACCATTACCAACTGGCTGGCCTTCGGCTTGATCGATTTCAACTACATCGCTGAATCGAATCTTGCAAAACAGTCTGCCGAACAGCGGGGCAAGCGTTTTCAAGTAGGCAAAATGCGTTATGACGCGGTTATCGTGCCGCCCATGCGCACCATCCGCCAGACCACGCTCAATCGACTGCAACGATTTTCCGAAGCTGGGGGCAAGGTGATCTTCGTCGGCAAAGCGCCCTCACTGGTAGATGCAAAACCCTCCACCGCCGCCCAACGGTTGGCTCGACACTGCACCACGCTTCCCTTCAGTGAACGCGCCTTGCTGGAGGAGTTGGCCTCTCTGCGGGAGGTATCGGCTGAGCTGGCCAGCGGCACGG
>CAZSJB010000268.1:0-5015 GCA_964606625.1 uncultured Tepidisphaeraceae bacterium
TGCACGAACACCACCGAACCTCGGCTCCCAGCGCCACCAGCGTCTCGATCAGCACCGCCGTCTGCACCGTCATGTGCAGCGACCCCATGATCTTCACGCCCGCCAGCGGCTTGGAAGGCCCATATTCTTCGCGGCAGGCCATCAGCCCCGGCATCTCCTGCTCCGCCAGCTGAATCTCCTTGCGCCCCCACTCCGCCAGCGAAAGATCCTTCACCTTGAACTCCAACCCCGATTTCGATGTCGACGCCTTGACCGGTTGCTCCAGTGTCTGAGTCATGTGTTGCTCCGTGATGGTGGGTGGTGTGGGTCTGTTTACGTGTTTGCTTGAGACAGTAGCCAAAAGACAGAATGCGGACGACCGAACCCATCGGCTCCGCACTTCTCAATCATCCGCTTATCCGGATACATTGTTGAATGCTGCATCCCGTCTGTCAAGGGGGAGAATTCGAGCGACGAAGCGATGGAGGGAAAAGCGGGCCGTCGACCCCGGTGTGGAAGGCCGTCGAAAATAGCGCTCCGGGTCGAGTTATAGGTGTGGCATCAATCCGGTGCCGCGCGACGCGCGACGGGATCGCACCCCATAACAGGAGGTATCCGATGATGCTCATAGTCCGCATCGCGCTCGCCGTCCTCGCAACCGTTGTTGTCGAGGTCAGCACTGGGTAATCGGCTACATCAGCAGATCACCCCAACCACAGGGAAAAATAGATGTACATCCCGATCACCAGACCGAGCACGATGAGCGTGAGGAGGATGTCCCACTTGTTCCAGGAGGCGCGGATTTCGGCGCGGTCCTGGGGAGTGAGGCTGGCGTAGGTGGTGCCTTCGAGTTTTTCGGGAGAGGGCGCCGGGGTCGCCAGCGAGATGAGGATAATCATCATCACGCAGAAGACGAACAGGGCGCTGGAGAAATAAAGAAAGTTGAAATCGGCGATGGCGGCCAGAAAGGCGGGATTTTGGAGTTTTCCGGCGCCGAAGGTGGCTTGCAGGGCGAGCTTGCCGATCCCCAGGACAAATCCGCTGAGCAGCGCCCACAGGGCGGCTTTGGCGTTCATACGGCGCCAGAACAATCCCAGCAGGAAGACCGACGTGATTGGCGGCGCCAGGTACTGCTGCACGCTTTGCAGGTAGTGATACAAGCCCAGCTCACTGACGGCTGACATCACCGGAATCCACAACAACCCCAATCCCACTACAGCCGCAGTGGCAGCCCTGCCGACATTCACCAGGTGCCGCTGCGACTGTCCCGGCCGCAGCCGCTCATATATATCCACCGTGAACAGCGACGCCGAGGAGTTGAACAGCGAACTCAGTGAACTCATCAGCGCCGCCAGCAGCCCTGCCACCACCAGTCCGCGCAATCCCACCGGCAACAGGCCCGTCACCAGCGACGCAAAGACGCGATCGCCGTCGATGATCTGCTGATCTGCCGCTGCCGGCTGACCGGCTGGGCGGTCTTCGGTCTGAACGGGCAGCTCCACCCGTTCGATGTTGGCGATCGTCTGTGCCGACACCGGTTTCATCGGCATCTCCAGCAGGCCGCGCTGGTGCAGGGCATAGCCGATCAATCCCGGAATGATGAAGATCAGCACCGGCGTGACCTTCAGCACCCCGCCCCACAGCGCCCCACGCCGGGCATTGCGCAGATCCTTGGCTGCCAGTGTGCGCTGCACGATGTACTGATCGGTACACCAGTACCAGATCCCGACGATAGGCGATCCGATCAAAATCCCCAGCCACGGGAACTCCGGATCGTCGATTGGCCGCCACAGGGCGAACCGGTCCGCCTGCGCCGCCACGGTGGCTTGCAACTCGCCCCATCCCCCGAGCATCGACAAACCGATTCCCGTGATGCAAAACGATCCCAGCAGTAGAATGACCGCCTGTGCGGTATCGGTGTAGAGCACCGCGCGCAATCCACCGAAGATGGTGTAAATCCCCGTGAGAATGACGGTCAGCACTGCACCGATCCAGAAGGCATTCTGGGGACTTCCAAACGTTTCGGGCAGCAGGGTTTCAAAGACCTTGGCTCCGGCGTAAACCGTCACCGAGACTTTGGTGAGGATATACGCCAGCAGCGAAACGACGCTCAATATCATGCGCACCTGCGGACTGAAGCGCTTTTCGAGAAACTCCGGAACGGTATAGACGCCGGTGCGGTAATAGAACGGCACAAACACCCACGCCAGCAACACCATGATCCAGGCATGCAGCTCATAGTGAGCCATCGCCATGCCTGTTGTCGCCCCCTGCCCCGCCAAGCCAACAACATGCTCCGAACCAATATTGGAAGCAAACAGCGAAGCCCCGATTACAAAAAAACCGACGTTCCGCCCCGCAAGGAAGTAATCGGCTGTGGTATCCTGCTTGCGCGACGCCCACCACACCACCCCGATCAACAGCACGAAGTATCCCAGGATTACCAGCCAATCAAGCATGTGAAGCGTCTGCATCGGGCGCGGCCTCCGTTAATTGAAGGCAATTTAGCAGGCTCATGCTTTACTGGTGAACTGAAAAAATGACTGAATGTCTTATAGATCTCCCGCACAGACAGTGCCGGAACGTTGGCATGAGGCCATCAGTTGTCCATTTCGAAGTAGTCGAAATCGGCCCATGTGGAGGCGGTGTTGAGATCCTGGCAGCAGATGCCAACCATCGCACCGGTGAAACGGAGTACATTGCCGTAGTCATCCGAGAGCTTGGTCATGTCAAAAGCGCCGCCAACCGGTTGCCAGGATCGGCTATCAGGCGAAGCGAAAAACCGCAGCGTTTCATGGTCAATCTCGGCACGCAGGTAGACGTACGTCGGCCAATCCTTGATGCATAGCTGCGCATCGACCGGTTCGGAATAGTCTCCGGCATCGGTCTGCACGATCCCGAGGATGCGACCGCCCACTCGCTCATCCTGCGTGATGCGCAGGTACACGTGCTGCTGGGTGTCATAGTAGACAATCAGCCCGGCCGACTGGGTGAAATGGTCCGGGATAAACTCAACCGCGGTCTCAACTCGGCAACAGAAGGCGTCAATCCGACGGGCAAGGAGGCTTTGTTCGAACAATGAGTGAAGGGATTCTCGCCCGCGCAGACGAAGCCAGCCAGGTCTGACTGACAAACTCGCCCATGATTCGTCTACCGACACGCGCAGCGACTGCCAGTGTGACGAAAGCATCGGGGCATCAAAGTCATCCCGCGCCACTTCCGCTGGCCAGGGATGGGGGTCGATTCCCTTGGGGGCTTCGACGTCCAAAAGCGGTTCACATCCTCCATGCGCCAGCCGCAGCCAGCCGTCGGGGTCCCACACCACCTTCTGGATACACGTCTCACGCCCCAGCGGGCACCGCCGCTCCGGGTACAGCGGTCGGGACGCGAGATGCACCAGGTACCACTCGCCGGCTGGCGTTTGCACGATTTCCCCATGGCCCGCCTTCTGCAACGGATTACCGGGATTTTGGCGCGAGGTCAGCACCAGTGGCTGGGGATCAATTTCATAGGGTCCCAGAAGATCGCGGCTGCGCGCCATGGAGATGCCATGATTCCAGCCGGTGCCCCCCTCGGCACACATCAGGTAGTACCAGCCATCGTGGTAATACAGATTCGGTCCCTCGATCAACTGCGGCTTGGTCAGGATCGTGAACTGCGGACCAACCAGGCGCTGCCTGGATGGATCATATTCCCGGATCACGATCCCCCCGAATCGTGGCTGACCGCCGCGGTAATCCCACTGGATATTTACCAGCCATTTACGCCCCGTATTCGGATCGTGAAAGATGGACGGGTCAAACCCACTGCCTCCCAGGTACACCCCATCCGACCATGGTCCTTCGATCTGCTCAGCTGTGTACAGCATCACCCGCATGTCCTTAAAGGGGATACTGCGCGTACGCACATGACAGACGACCAGGTAAAACCGCTCGCCATCGTGGCTGATCGACGGCGCCCACAACCCGCCCGAATCCGGAATCCCCCGCAGCTCAAGCTGCGAGCGGCGCGTCAACGCATGGCCGACCGGCTGCCAGTGCGACAGGTCGCGACTGTGGAACAGCCTCACGCCCGGAAACCACTCAAAGGTGCTGTTGGCGAGGTAGTAGTCCTCACCGA
Source organism: uncultured Tepidisphaeraceae bacterium (assembly GCA_964606625.1). GTDB lineage: Bacteria > Planctomycetota > Phycisphaerae > Tepidisphaerales > Tepidisphaeraceae > CALEKX01. The sequence goes on from CAZSJB010000268.1 coordinate 4,099, forward strand.
CGCGCACGATCGACGGATCAGGATGAAAACCACGGAGAACAGGGTTGTGAATCATCATGCCTGCTGGAATTCAGAGAGCCGCTTCAGGCTCAAGCACTCGACCACAAATCGGCGATAGCAATGACCCCGGCCGGTCGCGTCCTTCAATTTTGTCATTGCGCCACGCCGCCTGTCGGCCAGGCACCGCGGGCATCCCGGATATTGCGGGTGGCATCATCCGGCACTACAGGTCCCGGGGAGGTCACCTGGCAATCCACCGCCTTATCGCTGAGAATCACCGTCATGCGGGGGATCTCGTTGATGAGCGTTACCTGTGCTGCCTCAGCCGGCAGGATCGGCGAAGCCATCTCAGCGTGAGCCGGCATCCCAAAACCCAGCATGATCGGTACCGCCGGCACAGGACGATCCCGTTCGTGGGTAAAGAACCGAACCCGATGTCCCTGTCCGGCGATCGTCGCCAAAGCGTGCACCGTGTAATCCGAGCCCTCTCCGGTCAGTTCCAGCTCGATATCCGAGTTCTGCCCACCGCGCAGATAGAGCAATGGGCCATATCGGATGTCGCCGCGGCTGTTGCGGATGACCGTGTTCGAGCCAATCAGATATGCCCGCTCGCACCCCATGGCCACAGCGCCCTCGATGATCGTCTTTTCCTCCCCGTCGTTGGGGCCGGCGATCTCAAAACCTGCTCGCGTATTGATGGCGATGCAGTTGCGCAGCGTGATCTTGCCAGTCCCGCCATACGTGCGAAATCCATCCTCGCACAGCGCCTTCATGTATCCTGGGGTGATGGCAAACCGTCCATCGCGGTTCTCATAGACACTGCGAAAGTTCAGGTCGAACGCGATGCCGCTGGTCTCCCGCAGCATATCGTTGGTCGATCGCATCACACCTTCGGCGTAACAGTCTTCCAACAGGAT
>CAZSJB010000269.1:0-2355 GCA_964606625.1 uncultured Tepidisphaeraceae bacterium
GCAGGATTCTCTGCTATCCGGCCAGGCCCATCCCTTCCCTGCCTGCTTATTTTTCTATAGACAAAGACGTTCTCCACCCCCGTATCGTGACCACCAACTGGGACCAGGGGTCAATGTCTTTCAGAAAATTACACGGTATACTCACAGAGCTGCTTTCGCATCACAAGGTCCTTGGTGTGGATATCTGCGGAGAGTGCACCACTTGCTACGACAACCGGAGTGACCGTATCAACGGTCGTTTGCTGAAACTATTTTCCAATATCTGAAAGATTGGTGCGAAGCAAGGCTTCTTTCAATGTCTCAAGGGGAAAATTTGTTTTGGGCTCGGATAACAGGAAAAAAACGGGGCTCATATTATTCGGTCCCAGTTGCTCCATCCCCAATATTTTCAATCCCTCTTTTTTGAATTCATTCCTGAAGCTGTTGGGCAAATTCTTGCTGACAATATCCATCAGCTCCTTTTGCCAGGCCACCATCTTTGGATACATTTCCTTTTGAAGTTCCGTAAATTCTTCCGGGTGGTTATCCAGTATTTCCCAGCATCCGGTAATGATATCCCGCATAACCTTCTGTGACCTGTTGTAATAATCGATTTCACTGTCACTCAGCTGATAGACCGTATCTTCTTTCATCTGTACCAGCTTCATTTGAAAATTCATCATACTGTCTGCCATGACCAGGGCTAATGCACGGTATTGGTCAATACGTCGTTTCTCCGAATCACGGAGCATTCTATCCAACCGTACACGTTGCAGCTTCAGTTCAGGTTCAATGATACGCGTACTGTAATCCAATACTTCGGCCACGATACGATCCACTTCCTTCTGCATGGTCTTGCGTACGCAACCCGAAGTAAGAGTCATGATCGCAATAATTACCGCCAAACCGGCAATGCCCAGACCAGCCATCCAGGCGGTGATGTCGGCATTGAAGATGTTCTCGGCTGTGAACAGCACAACCACCACGACCAGAAAGATTCGCAGCGTTTTGCGCACCAGCGGAACGATCTGGTCATCGAGCGTGGTTCTGGTCTTGGCAACATGTCGCCGCATCGCCAGATCGACGACATCGACCAGGTTATAAAGGAACCAGCCTCCCGCGATGATGTACAGCAGCGCCAGGATACGCGAGATAAAGTCACTCACCGCTGGCGACATCACCACCCATGACAGCCCAAACGCCAGCCCCATCGCAAACAGCAACAGCGAAGTCGGTGACGCCGCATTCGCGAAGACCGTGCCGCGGATTACCCAGCCGCGATTGCGCAGGCGATCCCCGAGCTGGCGCAGGACCCATTGCGCGACCTTGCCCAGCGCCAGCCCGGCGAAGATCCCCACCCCCAGCATGATCCATCCCCACATCGACGTTCGTGATGCCGTCTCACCCAGATCGGCGATCACAGCGTCAAGCCCTTCCAGTTGTCCAAGCGTCTCAAACATACCGTGGCGACTTTAGTCGAACAGGCACAAGCGCCAACCCCTAGAACGGGAAGAAACGATGGATAGATCAATAAAAAAGACGCATGAAGCAACGGCGAATCGCTTCATGCGTCACAGATTGAGAGCAAATCAGATTATGGGGACGGTGCCGTCGCGGGCGTTGGGATGTTCAGACGTTCTCCCGCGCCGGAGGCGTTGTTGTTCTTGTCCTCGCCGGGTTTAGCCCCACCCTTGGCTGCCTGCTTGGCTGCTTTGTTATCCGGCTGGAGAACCATGGTCATGCGTCGACCTTCCATGCGGTAGTCGCGCTCGACCTTGCTGACCATCTCCAGTTCCTGCTTGATTCGGGTCATGATGTCGCGCCCAAGCTCCTGGTGAGCCATTTCACGCCCCCGGAACTGGAGCGTGAACTGGACCTTATTGCCATCCTTCAGGAACTCACGGGCACGGTTGATCTTGATCATCAGATCATGATCACCGATCTTGACGGTCTTGAACTTGATCTCTTTGAGCTGTCCACCTCGGGAGGCGGCGCGGGAGCGATCTTCCTTCTTGCGTTGTTGATAACGCCACTTGCCGTAGTCCATGATCCGGCAGACAGGCGGTCGGGCTGTGGGCGCGACCTCAACAAGGTCAAGGCCGGCTTCGCGCGCCATGCGGAGCGCCTCGGCAGTGGGAACAATCCCTACTTGTTCATCGTTTTCGTTGATCAGTCGAATTGGTGAAATTCGAATCTGCTCGTTGTGGCGAAAATTGGCGGAAATGGTCAGGTACTCCTGCGAAACAGCATCAGATCTTCGTTAGGGACAGGCCGGAACGTCCGGCCACATCCGGCGGCACGCGCCGCATCTCTCAATTTTGAGCAGAATCCACGATTTTTGCAAGATTGTTCTGCTCAACTTTCGGTACGGACGCA
>CAZSJB010000269.1:2365-3800 GCA_964606625.1 uncultured Tepidisphaeraceae bacterium
TGCTAATATAGCACCATGGCACTTCCCGCCCAGCCCAACCAAAGCCTCATCGATGGCCTGGCCTGCCTGGGGGCGCTCGCCAGCAGCGACCACCCCGTGGGGAGCCGCGAACTGGCTCGACAGCTGGGCATCGAGCCCACCCGCGCCAATCGCCTGCTCAAAACCTTGGCCTATCTCGGCATCGCCCAGCAGACCTCTGATCGTCGCTATCAGCCCGGACCTGCCATGCATGTGCTGTCTGCTCAAGCCCTGCATGGATCGGGGCTCTTGCGGCGGGCTTTGCCGACGTTGGCCTCGCTACATGAGCTGGGCCATATCGTCGCGATGGGCGTGCTGTGGCGAGACCAGACCTGCTACCTCTACCACGCCTCGCCAGAGATGCAGCCGAACATGGCGATCGGCAGCACCGGTCCTTATCCCGCCAGTCGGTCCGGCATCGGGTTGGTGCTGCTGGCTGGGGAAACCGACGCCACCGTCCGGCAGCGCCTGGGAGCGCATCCCCCCGGTTTCGCGAGCATCGATGATCTGTTGACCACTCTCGCCCGCATTCGGACGGACGGCTATGCGGTCAGCCGGATCGAGCCCGGCAACAAGCGCACGGTGGCAGTCAGCCTGGGCGGGAGCGAGCAGGCTGCCATCGCCCTGTCCGGGGAGTTCCCGGATCAGGACATTCCTCGACTAAGCCAAATCCTGCGCACCGCGGCGGCGCGCATCCAAGAGTCCTCCACGGAGAACCCATGAGCGATTTCAAACGAAGCGAGGCATTTCAGGTCAGCGGTGTGTTTCCGGATCTGGCGCAGGTGGGAGATCTCGGCCCCCCGCGGAGCGAGATCGGCGTCGGCTGCCTGATGCCCTGGGCCGGCAAGCTGTATGTCCTGAACTACAATTCCCACAAGGAACGCAGCGGCCGAGGTGTCAGCCTGCGGCGCATCTCCCCGGATTTCACCATGGAGATCGTGCCCGAAACCAAGGGCGTTGACGGCACGTATACCAATCGCTTTGTACACTTTGCCTCTAACCAGATCATCATTGGCCCGCATGTGATTGACGCCCATCACAACATCCGCACGGTGCCGGAGCTTCAGCCGCTGCGCGTCTGCGGCACCACCCAGCACCTGACTGATCCGGAGAACCTGGTCTACGTGCTGTGCATGGAAGGCGAGCTGTTCGAGCTGAACGTGCATACGTTGGAGTGCCGGCAGATCTTCAACCTGCAGGAGGTGCTGGGCACACAGGGCGAAGGGCTGGTGCATTTCAAGGACTGTTACTGCAGCTTCGACCGGCTGGTCGTCTGCTCAAATGAGTACCACGAACCGGACTGGAAAGGTGAGCAGGCACAGGGTCGCCTGGCTGAGTTTGACGGGCAGAACTGGACAATCCTGGAGCGCAAGCCGTTCACCTGCATCTCCGGTCGGCACAACTTCGGCAAAACCAG
>CAZSJB010000269.1:3810-5001 GCA_964606625.1 uncultured Tepidisphaeraceae bacterium
GAAGGTCTTTACGGCAACCGACGGGAAGTGGACCACCTACCGCCTGCCCAAGGCATCGCACTGTTTCGATCACAAGTGGCAGACCGAATGGCCTCGCATCCGGGAAACCGAGCATGAGCGTTTCCTGATGGATCATCATGGGATGTTCTATGAGCTATCGCCGTGGGCGTACGGGGGGCGCGTCTGGGGCGTGCGGCCGATCTCGACGCACCTGTGGGTGCTGGGCGATTTCTGCTCGTGGCGCGGCATGCTGGTCATGGGAGCGGACAACGCCAGCCCGGCCCATGGGCATAGCCCCACGACGGCTGAGCCGCAGTCGGGCATCTGGATGGGCAAGACCGACGACCTGTGGTCGTTCGGCAAGCCCAAGGGCTGGGGCGGGCCGTGGTGGAACACGCCCGTCCAGGCCAACGAGCCGAGCGATCCATACCTGATGACCGGCTTTGAGCACAAATGCATCCATCTCAAGCACGATGCCGGCAACGACGTGACATTCACCATCGAGCTGGATTTCATGGGCCACGGCCAGTTCAGCCCGTACACGACAGTGAAAACCGGCTCCAACGGCTACGCCTGTCACGTCTTCCCCGACGGCCTGAGCGCCCATTGGATGCGCGTGGTGGCGGACCAGGCATGCACGGCTACGGTGCAGTTGCATTATACGTAGCGGAGGGCAGTGGGCAGCAGGCAGCAGGCGGCAGGCGGCAGGCCGCGGGTCGGTCAGCAGTCTGCGGTCTGCAGTCGGCAGTCAAAACAACAAAACACTAAACACCAAGTACGCAGTTAAACCAAGCATCTGCGTTTATCTGCGTTCATCTGCGGTTCCAAATCCAAAATCCGCGATCCAAAATCCAAAATAACATTCACGCATCAATCACCAATCACCAGCCGCTTCTCTGCGCTCTTTGCGCCTCTGCGGTGAATATTTTTCCTGTAATGCCGGACGCCGGGCGACGCGCCTAATGCATGGCGCGGATGCCGGCGGCGGCGTAGGTGACCAGGCGCTGACAGAGGTGGTCGGCATTGCCGCTTTGCAGGGCGGGGTAGCGCGGGGCGAGTTGTTCGGCGATGCACAGCGAATGCGCCATGGCGCCGACCGTGAAGACGCCGCCCCACAGGCGGACCGCCTCAGCCGCATCGGGCAGGGCGCGGGCGAATGCTTCCGTGAAGCGGCGTTCGACCTCAGCGAAG
>CAZSJB010000270.1:0-2435 GCA_964606625.1 uncultured Tepidisphaeraceae bacterium
GATGTGTGACCGGGTTGCCAGGTATGGCCGGTTCTTGCGAGCTGAATGAACAGGGCGGTCATGGACCGCCAGTCGTCCAGGTGAATGTACTCCGGGGCGATCTTTTTCTTGGCGCGGTCCATGTTGTGGTAGTTGCCCAGGGGGATGCAGACAGACGCCGACAAAAAACCGTAGACGTCGTACACGGTGGCTTCACAGGTGCCGCCGGGCATCAGGGCGCGCTGAAATCGAAACGTCGGATCTTTTCTGGCCAGTGTCTCCGCCTGCTGGGTGATGAAATAGGACAGGTCGGAGTTGAAGATGCTCGTGCGGTCGCCGGTGCGGATGATGCAGCCGTCAGCCTGTCTGGCGTAGGGCTGCTCGGCGGAGCATTCGATGATGACCATGCGGTCAGTTTTGCGCAGCAGGGGGGGCCTGGTGGCTGCGGCAATGGCACCGATGAACCCATCTTCCTCCCCGCGCGTCAGCAGGACCGCGATGTTGGCCTGGGGCGGGCGACGATGCAGTTGGTCGAGCATCGTCAGGGCGGCTGCTGCGCCCGCGAGGTTGTCGCAGACGCGGGAATAAAACCGCTTGCCCCGTACTCGTCCTTCGCCCTGATCGAACATCCCCGGCGATCCCGGCGTGATCGGCTGGCGCACGCGGATGAGCGTTTTCTCCGGATACTGAGGGCGTGTGCGGTCGGTGGAGGTGGCCTCGATCACCGTGCCGGTGATTTCCTGATCGCCGTCGAAGAATCGCACCTTGGCGCCGCGCACATAATCGAGCAGCACACCTCCGCGAAAGTCCGCCTGGAGCGTGCGATCGCCGCGCATGCGTGTGGCGACAAATCCCGGATGATCCATATGCGCTGCGAAGACCCAGCGCGGGCCCCGGCTGCGTCCTTTGAGTTCGATCAGCAGATTGCCCCAGCGATCGCGAGACAACTTGAGTTTCTTGCGCGTCTTCACGAATTGTTCGACAAACGAGACAACCCGCTCTTCAGCGAAGGGGGCGGTGGGAACGGAGCACAGTTCAGTGAGGATCGTCATGGCATGCATGTTGGCGGTGAATGATCCCCGGTGCAAGATGCCACCATTCACCCTGTTTCACCAGCGAAGAGAAAATGTCGTGTGGAGAGACCGGCAATCGGTGGCTGCACTTACGTGCCGATCTCTTCGCGAATCGCCCGTTCGCGCAGGCGGGGGAGCATCTCTTCCAGGGTCTGTGCCTGCGGCGAACCGGGATAGCGTTCGATGAGATCCTCAGCCAATTCGATCGCCTCAGCCAGCCGACGGGAGCGAATCAGCTCCTCAATCCGCTTCTCCTGCTCCTGTCGCTGCTGGATCTCGGCATTCTCATGCAGGACATTGATCTGCTCGCGGATCTTATGGGCCCGGCGGTGATCGGGAAACTTTTCGATCAGTCGGTCGGCTTCGGTGGCTGCCCGAATCCACTCGCGCTGCTCGATGTGCCCCTTGATCTCCTGGTACAAGCATTCAGCCGTGTTTTCGCGGTACAGATCCCGTTCGCGCTGCACGCGGGCCAGCAGGGTCTGGCCGTCGGGGTTATCCGGATAGGCGGCCGCGAAGTTCTGCGCCTCTGCCAGCGCTTCATCCCAGTTGGAGATGGCCATCAGATCCTCGACACGCGACTGTAGGCGTGTGAGCGTTTCTGCTTCCGCAGCCGAGCGTGCGATCCGCAGCTCATCCTGTACCTGCTGGAAGTCGCGATCGTCGCCGAACTCCGGACGCAAGTGATCCAGCAACTGCTGGGCTTTGACCCAGTCGTTCTTGCCGATTGCAGCCTGCGCGCGGCGGAGGGTGTTGAGCTTGTGCTGTTCGCGATGACGGCGGTAATGCTCCTGGCGTTGTTCGTCGTTCATCATCGCCAGTTGGCGGACTTCTTCGAGCAGGCGGCGGATGTCGACCAGTACCTGGGGGTCAGCCGGTGCGTTTTCAGTGGGGGCTTGGGGGGATTCGACCTCCTCCCGACGCGCCTGCTCGGCTGCGAGATCGCTGCGCAGCAACGCCAGCTCATCGCGGATTTCGGCGATGGCCTCGTCCATGTGGGTCAGCTCACCTTCGATACGCTGCTGCGGCGGTCTGGCGCGATTCAGTGATGCCAACGCCAGCAGGGTCATTCCCAAGCCGATCGCCACCAAGGCGATCAGCCCGGCAGATCCGATCATCGGCAGTGCCGCTTCGCCCGCCTGCATGCCTGCAATCAAGCGCATCGCCACCAGCGCAGCGCCCAGTCCCAGCACCAGGCCGCCAGCCAACCGAACAAGCGATGCCAAGGCAGAGGAGATCATGATGCGCGATTATACCCGTTCTGGAGAGCGTCGAGGAGAGATTGCCCGTATGCCTTGAGCTTGGAGGGGCCCATACCGCGAATCTGCCCCAGGGAATCCACATCGGTGGGCGCGTAATAGGCGATGAGCTTGAGCGTGCGGT
>CAZSJB010000270.1:2445-4999 GCA_964606625.1 uncultured Tepidisphaeraceae bacterium
GTCGTGGCAGATGACATAGGGCGGAAGCTGCCGCTCGCGCGCCAAGTCTGCGCGCCATTGACGAAGCTGCTCAAAGCGCTCGGTTGCGGGACCGCTCAGCTCATATGGATCTTCAGCATCCTGGACGATGCGCTGCCCGTCGTCGCGGTGAATAACGGTTTGCCGCTGGCGGTGCGCACCGCGAGATCGAGGCGATCGCTCGCGCGGCAGCAGATCCGACAGGATCGCGGGGGGCAGGCGTTCGCCTTTCATGACAGCAATCCCCATTGGTGTCAGCTCGACCACGGAGCGAAACTTGGTTCCCTCGGGGTCGCGCTGGATGGCCAGGCCGGCTTCGATCAGCCGATGAAGCATCGCCACCACACGCTTGCCCGTGTAGACCCTGAGCAGGCCATACACCGACAATTGATCCAGCTCCAGCCGCGTGATGCGTTCGCTGGTGGCACCGATCAGCATATCTGCCACGACACCCACCCCATATTTTCCGTTCAGCCGGGCGATGCCCGACAGCAGCTTGCGGACGGTGAGCGTCACTTCTTCGGACAGTGCTTCTTCCTGCGCGGTGTCGATCTCTTCGCCGCTGCGACAGACGTCACAATGGCAGTCGCTGACCGTGGTCTGCTCGCCGAAATAGTCGAGGATCATCTGGCGCCGGCAGCGAGGCGTCCGGGCATAGCGGATCATCATCTCGAGCTTTTCGCGGGCATGAGCCTGGCGCTGAGCGATAAGCCGGTGGTCGACCTCGGGATTGTCTTCGCCCATTCGGTCGATGAAAAACTCCTGCGTGCGGCGGTCCTGATAGCTGAAGAGGAGGGTACAGCGGGAGGGGCGGCCATCCCGGCCAGCGCGGCCGGCTTCCTGGTAATAGGCTTCGAGTGTGCCAGGGATGTTGTAATGGATGACAGCGCGCACGTCGGGCTTGTTGATGCCCATGCCGAAGGCATTGGTGGCGACGGCGATGGCCCGCGGCGTCTGCATGAACCGCTCCTGGTTGGCGGTGCGGGCGGATGCGTCCATGCCGGCGTGATAGGCGAAGACCGGGCGATCTGCCAGGGACTGGCTGACCAGCGCGGTGACGGCATCAACGGCTTTACGGGTGGCACAGTAGACGATGCAGCTTCCCGGCTCGCGGCGCAGCAGGCTGAGCAGGGTGTTGTTCTTCTCTTCCAGACGCGACACGTTGCGCGACTCATAGATCAGGTTCGGCCGGTCAAATCCGGTGACAAACACCTTCGGGTCGCGCAGCCCCAGCAGGTGGATGATGTCCTGTCGCACATCATGGGTTGCAGTGGCGGTCAGGGCGATCGTAGGCGGATTGCCCAGGCGTTGGCGCACTTCGCCCAGCCGGGCATATTCGGGCCGGAAATCATGCCCCCACTGGCTGATGCAGTGGGCTTCGTCGATCGCGAACAATCGGGGGCGAAGCCTTGCCATCAGGTTCTGGAAGCTGCCGGTGAAAAAACGCTCCGGCGCGACATAGAGCAGACCCTCGAATCCGTTGTGTAACTCCTTCATCGTCTGCTGCACCAGCGATCCTGAGAGCGTGCTGTTGATGACAGCGGCTGAGATGCCTTCATCCCGCAGGCGCTGCACCTGGTCTTCCATGAGCGAGATCAGGGGCGACACAACGATGCTCAGCCCTCCCTGGACGGTGGCAGGCAACTGGTAGCAGAGGCTTTTTCCGGCTCCGGTCGGCATGACGCACAGCACGTCCCGCCCAGCCAGAACCTGCTCAATCACCTCCCGCTGAGCGGGCCGGAAGTCGTTCAAGCCGAACAATGTCTGGAGATGTTTGCGCAGATCAGGCATGAATATTTGGGGGAAATCTTACCACAGCCGCTGGACGGAAACAGGTCATCGTTTTCTGTCCTGCTCAAAGGAAATTCACAGATCTCTGCATTGTCGCACAACCGCCTTTAACAATTCGCCCTGATCATCCCCGCCATCATGAATACTGAAACAAAGAAGGTGGACGTCGCGGGCAAGAGTGTGAAACGTTGCGAAGGGCACAGTGGGTTTACGCTGGTGGAGCTGCTTGTGGTCGTGGGAATCATTGCTTTGCTGATCGGGATTCTGCTCCCCTCGCTGACTCGCGCGATGGAATCGGCACGTCAGATCACCTGCATGAACAATATGCGGCAATTGGGGATCGGTTTTCAGATGTACGTCGATTCCAATCGTGGCGCCATGCCGCTTGACGGCGAGGACGGCGATTCGCCGGCCAGCGCGATCCGCGGGCCGGACAATCTGGGATGGCAGTCGCCGGCATTGTGGTTCAATGCGATCCCGCCGCAGGTGGCAGCCAAGCCGTATGGCAAAATGCAGGAGGAGGATATCGCCGGCATTGCCGAACTGCCCGGCCCCGGGGGGCATCACATTTTCATCTGTCCCGCAGCCGATCGGGCTGCCGGTCCGGGATTGGTCGATACCGATGGGTTTTACACCATGTACGGCTATGACGGGGGGCCTCCCGCCGTCGCCCGAGTATTATGGGGCAAATGACGTTTATCAGTGGTTTTTTTCCGAAGCGGGGGATGCGTATGGATCGTTCCAG
>CAZSJB010000271.1:0-4992 GCA_964606625.1 uncultured Tepidisphaeraceae bacterium
AGCGCCGGCCAAAACTGCGGCCCCTGCACGCACCGAGGCAGCCAAGCCGGCTGCGGTGCTGCTGCCGCGGTCGCCAATGGATCTATGCTTTCTACAGGATGCGGAACTGGCCAAGTATCCGATGATCACCGGGCATACCGGATATGGGCTGATCCATCGCCTGCGCCCCCCTGTTCATTCAATCACGTTTTTGCGGGATCCGGTTGCGCGGGTGGTGTCGCAATATCGCTATTTTGTCGGACTGGCGAATGATCCGACTCTCAAACCGAATCAATTCGCCCGCCTGATGCGGGGCCGAACCCTCGAACAACTGCTTCTGGATCACGACGAGCCGTTTGTTCAACAATACTTCTGTGAAATGCAGACGTTCAGCCTGCATTCCAACCCCTTTATGTATTTTCGCCAGGAGGTGCGTGATCTGCCCCGCCAGGCGATCCTCGAGCAGGCGATCACCCATATGGAGCAACTCAGTGTGCTGGGACTGGTAGAACGCCTGCCGCAAAGCATCCAGCGAATGTGCAAGTATTTCGGCTGGGAATCCGTGCCAGACCTGCCGCATGAGATGCGGTCCCCCGACCAGACCGCCATCGAACTGTCGTCCAGCCTGATCGAACTGATCCGCGAGCGCAATCCCATGGATCTTGCGCTGTATGAACACGCTGTGCGGCTGTTCGATGCGGCGTGAGTTGAGCCGGATGCTCCCCGGCGTAGAATTGCCGACGCAGCATGGTCTTTTTCCTAAACATTCCCGCCGCAGGCGGTCCACGCGTGCAGGATACGTTGCTGGCAGCGCTTCAGCCGACGTCGTTCCTGACCGTCACCGCCCCGATTGAATTAAGCCATGTGCCTGATGACAAACTGGCGTCGTATCCGCTGATTGTCAGCAGTGTCGGTCTGCGTTTGCTGCGACGACTGCCTCAGCCGATCCGAACCCTCTGTTTTCTGCGTCATCCGGTTGCGCGGACCATTGCCCATTATCGCATGCTTGCCTCCCCCGGGCAGGATGCCGCCATGCCCCGCGACAATTTGCTGGATCTGCGCGGCCGCACACTCGAACAGATCCTTCGTGATAAATCCGACGGGCTGGCCGAGCAGTTTTTCGCCAACCCACAGACCTATCTGCTGCACTCCGATGCATGGTTTTCTTCCCGGCAGACGGTCAGCCATCTCGCGCCGGAGGAGATTCTTGCCCAGGCGAAGGCAAACCTGGATCAGCTCGATTTTGTCGGTTTCGCTGAGGATCTTGAAGTCGACCTACAGCGCATGTGTGTGCATTTTGGCTGGCCAACGCCTGTGACGTCGTCGCCAGCCGAGGAAACGCAAGATCCGGCAGAGATTTCACCAGAACTGACAGAACTGATTTGCGAGCGGAACCAACTGGATCTGGCACTTTACGCCTATGCCCGTGAGAAGTACGCGACCTCGGCGAACGCACCCAAGGGAGGGATCCACTCATGAGTGACGCCCGAACCAAAGCCCGCCTGCGACTTTGGCTGCGAGCCGAGCGTGCCATGGGGTTGCGCACCCTGCCGGTTGGGCCAGTAGTACCGGCTGAGCCGCAGCCAAGGATCGAAATGCCACCGCAGCAGCCGGCGATGGCGTCCAATCCCGCCGTTGAACCGGCGAAGCATCATTATGGTACACCGGCATCGATGAAGGCGAACCCCGATCCGCAGCAAATGCCTCCGCTGCCGGGCATCGGATGGCGCAGTGATGCCGTGGAACCACCGGATGAACTATTTACCGCACCCGAGTTGCCATTGGACCAGAAGAAGATCGCCCTGGAGGTCATGAATGCCAACGAGGTCACCGGCTGCACGCGATGTCGGCTGAGCGAATCACGCACGCAGACGGTGTTCGGCGAGGGAAACCCCGATGCTGCCCTTTTCTTCATCGGCGAAGGCCCTGGCGAGAACGAAGACCGCACCGGTCGGCCGTTTGTCGGGCGCGCCGGCGAGTTGCTGAACAAGATGATCGCGGGCATGGGCCTCAAGCGCGAAGAGGTGTTCATCGCCAACATCGTCAAGTGCCGCCCCCCAGGGAATCGCGCTCCCGTGCCGGATGAGATCGCAGCCTGCACCCCCTACCTGGAACGGCAGTTGGAAATCGTGCGTCCGAAAGTGATCGTGACACTCGGATTGCCGGCAACGCAGTACATGTTGAAAACAAAAATGCCGATGCGAAAACTGCGCGGCCAATGGCACACATGGCGGGGTATCAAACTGATGCCGACATTTCATCCCGCATACATATTGCGGTTCTACACCCCTGAAGTACGAGGGACGGTATGGGGTGATTTGCAACAGGTGATGGCAGAGCTTGGTCTGTCGCCACGCCGATAGAAGCCATCTGCGCGTCGGGTTTATGCTGAGCGGTTAGTGCGGCAGAATGTTCAGTTGACAAGGGCGAAATCGCGTCTAAATAAGAGGCATGATTTGCTCGTGTCCGCCAACCTGCTTCACAGGCAAAATCCCTGTCGCAAACCGGCGTAAACGATCGACCGAGCCAAAAGCGCCATGCGTGGGAAGACGTGCTGGCGCTGCGGATCGAACTATTTGATGGAGACAGATCAATCGGCTACTTTCGCTGGTTGCAGATCTGTTCCATGCGATCCGTTCTTGACGATACGCTGAACATAAAATCTGAAGGTCGCAAGACCTTCCCAGGACCGGAAACCAGATGACTACGACTTCTTCGCCGCTGGCGCGCGAGGCAGGCACTCGCCGCGCACAGGAGCCTATTGCCCTCGATCCCGCCATCTGGCAACGGATACTGCAAGTAGTCCGCACGCAGCATCCGACGCTCAATCGGGTCTGGTTCGACGAGATGGTTCCACGCCAGTTGACCAATGGCGTGATCCAGGTCACCGTCGCGACTCCGGCACAACTCAACTTCTGCCAGAACCAATGTCAGCAACCGTTTACGGCTGCTGCCCAGCAGGTCACCGGACGGCTGGTTGCTGTCACGTTCCACAGCGACAGCGTGCTGCGCGGGGGTGTATTCAACGAAGGCGAACAGCCCTTGCCACTCAACCCCGATTACGTCTTTGACAACTTTGTGACGGGGCCGTGCAACCGCCTGCCCCATGCGGCGGCATTGGCGGTTTCAGAGCAGCCCGGAAAGGCGTACAACCCCCTGTTCATCCATGGGGGCGTGGGCCTGGGCAAATCACACCTGCTGCAAGCCGTCTGCCAGAAGGTGCTGGAGCGGGATCCCGAGCGGCGCATTCTATATCTCTCGTGCGATGGCTTTATCAACCAGTTCATCACCGCCATCGAAAACGGGGACATGAACCAGTTCCGCCATCGCTACCGCCACGCGGATATCCTGGTAATTGACGATATTCATTTCCTCTCTGGTCGTGATCGGACACAGGAAGAGTTTTTCCACACCTTCAACACGCTTTACCAGCAGCAGAAGCAGATCATCCTGTCAGCTGACTGCCCGCCCAGCGAAATCCCCGAGCTGGAGGAGCGGCTGGTCTCGCGCTTCAACTGGGGGCTGGTCGCCCGCATCGAAAAGCCCTGCTATGAAACGCGGGTGGCGATCCTCCAGAAAAAAGCGCGCATGCGCGGATTGACACTCCCGGACGATGTCGTCTGCTACGTCGCAGCCCGTATCGAAACCAACACGCGTGAACTGGAAGGCGCCATCACCAAGCTCCAGGGGATGAGCCTCCTGCAGAATGGCGTGATCGACTTGGAACTGGCCAAGCAGGCATTGGGTGATACTGCCCCTGCTGAGCAGCAGCGGGTCACCATCCAGCAGATCCTCGATACGGTCACCAAGTACTACAACGTGCGTCTGTCGGATCTACAGAGCAAGAAACGGCACAAAAGCATCGCCTTCCCGCGCCAGGTCTGCATGTACCTGGCGCGCCGTCATACGCGCTACAGTCTGGAAGAGATCGGTGGGTACTTCGGCGGTCGGGATCACACAACCGTGCTCCATGCCGTCCGCACCGTCGATGCCGGCGGCAAGCAGAACCGTGAAGTTGCCAATCAACTGACGTATCTTGAAGCGCAGTTGACCGGCAAACAGGCGTAATACGCCTCGGGACGGCAGGACCCTGCAAAGTGGCTTGAGGCGCTGGCAGCGGATGGTCATCCGCCCCCCAGCCCGTTCGGGGCGGCTGCGCGGAGGCGTGGGTTGCAGGATCTGCTACAGCGGGTCTGTCGTGCGCGGTGCACGATCTTTCAACCAACCTGCACTCAGCCGGTAGATAAAGTAGACTGAAAAGTGTCTTTCAGCCCTTTTGGAGTGCTGCCTTGTCTCAGACTCTCCCATCCGATCGCCCTGTTCAGCCGGCTGCCGGCGGCGACCAGTTCATCGAGAAGTTCACGCAGGTGAAGCTGCGGATGATGGAGGAGCTGCACAAGGTAGTGATCGGGCAGGATGCGGTCATCGAGCTGCTGCTGGGAGCATTGTTCGCGCGCGGACACTGCCTGCTGGTAGGCGTGCCGGGGCTGGCCAAGACGCTGATGATCTCGACGCTGGCGCGGGTACTGAAACTGAAGTTCAACCGCATTCAGTTCACCCCTGACCTCATGCCGGCAGATATCACCGGAACGGACATCCTCGAAGAAGATCACGCGACCGGCAAACGATCCTTCCGTTTTGTCAAAGGACCAGTCTTTGCCAACATCGTGCTGGCAGATGAAATCAACCGCACACCGCCCAAGACGCAGGCGGCGTTGCTCCAGGCGATGCAGGAACACCAGGTAACCGCAGGCGGCCAGACGTTTGATCTCGATCCGCCCTTTTTCGTCCTGGCAACCCAGAACCCGATCGAGCAGGAAGGCACCTACCCCCTGCCGGAGGCCCAGCTCGACCGGTTCATGTTCATGGTCAACATTGGATATCCTTCGAAAAAAGAAGAGCGAGCGATCGTCCGCCAAACCACCATGGACCTGGAAGCCGATCCTCAACCGGTCCTGGGGGCAGCCGACATTCTCCATGTTCAGAAAGTGCTGCGCAAGCTTCCGGTCAGCG
>CAZSJB010000272.1:0-4991 GCA_964606625.1 uncultured Tepidisphaeraceae bacterium
CTGGCATTGCTTGAAGAGCGGATCGAGCAGGAATTGCAGCAGAATCCGGTCCTCGAGCTCAAGGAGCCCGAGGGCGAGCCGATCCGTGATTACGATCCCGATGAAGCCGAAGGCGAGCGGGCACTGATCGTCGACGAGGACAACCAGAAAGACTTCGAGCGCCTCGAACGCATCAGCGAATATCTCGAAAACGAAGAGTTTGCGACCAATGCCGGCCCCAATTTCCGAGCCGCCCAGTACGACGGCGAGCGCGACCGGAAAATGGACGCCATGGCCAATACCCCCGATCGCGGGGTGACGCTCCAGGAACATCTGCTTGGCCAGTGGGCATTCGTGGAAACCTCCCCTTCCGTGCGGGCGGCAGGGCAAACGCTCATCGCCTACATCGAGGACGATGGATATCTTCGCACGGAATTGACAACCATCCAGCAGGAAACCGGCGACAAGCACACCCTTGAAGACCTTCAGGAGGCGCATCGCCTGATTCAGACCCTCGAGCCGACCGGCGTGGGCGCGCGCAATCTCAAGGAATGCTTGCTGATCCAGCTCGAGGCCATCGAGAATGAAGGCGAACCCGAAGATCTCGACGCCCATGATTTCGAACTCGAACGCAAGCTCATCACCGATCACCTGCGTGACCTGGAGATGAACCGGTATCCGCAGATCAGCAAGAAGCTTGGCCGGGACATCGAAGATCTCAAGGCCGCCGTAAAACGCCTCAGCCGGCTGGATCCTCATCCCGGGCGGCGCATCGGCGGCGCCGACGCCCCGCCCATCATCCCCGATGCCACCGTCTACTTCGATGAGGAAACGGGCCGATACGAGATCGAAATGGCGCGCGATCCCTCCAGCGAGATCGGCATCAGCCAGCTATACCGCCGGATGCTCAAGGATCGCACCTGCGACAAGACCACGCGCGAGTTTCTCACGCAAAACGTGCGTAATGCCCGCTGGCTGATCGAATCGATCGAGCAGCGCTCCAGCACGATCAAGCGGGTGATCCGAGCGGTTGTCGATGCTCAGCAGGAGTTTTTTGAAAAAGGGCCCGAGTACCTCAAGCCCCTGCCGATGATCCAGGTAGCCGACCAGCTTGGCATTCATGTGGCGACGGTGTCGCGCGCCGTCAGCGAGAAATACATCCAGACGCCGCGCGGGATCTTCCCGCTGCGCAAGTTCTTCTCCGGCGGCACGACCAATGCCGAAGGGGAGGACATGAGCTGGGATGCGGTGAAGGAAAAGCTGAAGATCATCATCGACAACGAGGACAAGCAGAATCCTCTCAACGACGATGAGATCGTCGCCAAGCTCAAGGAGCAGGGCATCGAGCTCGCCCGCCGCACGGTTGCCAAGTATCGTAAGATCCTCAATATCCCCACGGCTCGGCAACGCAAGGAATACTGAGCATCCAATGATTCTGTTTCGTAGGGCAGCTATGCGGCAGGCAATAGCCTGCCCTACGATACTGCCAACCGCCAACTGCAAACTGCAAACTACTACCATGAGTACCGACGCCCCTGAGTTTCTTCCCACCGATGTTCCTGCTGATGCAAAGATCGCGATTATCGCCGCCCGCTTTAACGCGTCGATCGTGAATCGGTTGCTGGAGGGGTGTCTTGATCGTCTGAAGGAATTGGGGATTACCGAGGACCGGTTGACGGTCGAGCGGGTTCCGGGCGCGTTTGAGCTGCCTGTCGCCGCCAAGACATTCGCAGCCTCAAAGCGCTACGCAGCCGTGATCTGCCTCGGCTGTGTGATCCGGGGCGATACGCCGCATTTTGACTATGTCGCCGGCGAAGCCGCCCGTGGTCTGCAAAACGTCGCGATCGAAACGACGGTGCCGGTTATCTTCGGTGTCCTGACCACCAATACCCGTCAGCAGGCCGAAGACCGCGCCGGCGGCGCTCACTCCCACGCCGGCCGCAGCGCCGCCGAAGCCGCGCTGGAAATGATCACCGTCCTGGAGCGCGCCAAGTAACGCCCCTCCCTCCGCGTTGGACCTTCCTTGCAAACGGCATGGCTTCTGTAGCGTGCGGCCAAGATGTCCGGCGCGCTCGCATCACTTCGGGTAAAGCAACGCCGCACGCTTGTCTTCGCAATTAGCTGGCCTTGCCCACCTTTACAGCAAAAAGGACGGGAAAATTGATTTGGCCTAACTTTGGGTGAGATCAGCGGGTCGAATGAAGTAGGCTAGGTCGCAGCGGGCCATCCTCGAGTCATTTTACCACCTGGGGTGCATCATGAGCAGAATTGTGCGATCGGTACGGGAGACGGGTTGTAGTACGGGGATGGAGCGGCTTGAAGAGCGGCGGCTTTTCGGTGCCGGGGCGGCTGAGGAGATGTTGGCAGCGAGGGCCCAGCCAATGGCGGTGACCCCACCGCAGTTGCGCGTGGAATCGCCTGTCCTGCGATAGGGCTGGGACACACTCCAGGGCGACCAGGCTATCGAGGTATATGCTCCGGACCACATCGGAGCCGTTGTCCGCTTCAATGCCAGTGGGCGGATTCTGGATCGCGTTGTGAACGAACAGGGCGTTGCCCGTCTCGAAGCCTCGGTACTGAATCCCGGCGAGTACGTCGTTTCCGCGACCATGAAAGCCAATGATGTCTATCTCGGCCAGGTGCGCGTAGGGGTTGTCAGCGAGAACGCATGGCGCTACACCGACGGGCACAGCGTTGACCCGGTGCTCTGGTATGACCGCGACAAATCGAAGTTTTTCGTGAAGTACGAGATGCCCGCCTCAGCACCCTACCAGGTGACCGAGGACGGCATGGCGGTGCGCGCGTACAACAAGCCGATCGGCTGGCGGCCGGCGGGCGTGGGCGATCTGAACGGCGATGGACACATCGACCTGGTGTGGCAGTCGGAGCAGACCGGCGCGGTGCTGGTGTGGTACATGCGCGAGGGGGCGCTGGTGGATCGGATGCGCTACCTGTCGAAGGGAACGCCATGGCGCCTGACGCAGGTACGCGACCAGGACGGCGATGGTGATCCAGATCTGTACTTCAGCCGGAACGGCACGACGAAAGCAGCCATCTGGCACAACGACGACGGCTGGTTCAATCGCGTTACCATGAAGGAGACGCTTATGGAGATGCCACAGCTCAAGCCAGCGTATTTGACCGTCAGTAGTATCTGACAGGGCAAACGGAGTTCCATTAACGGGTTCACCAACTTTTCCTGGAAAAGCGTGTCGTTCAAGATATGAGCACGTCTCATGCTCATCCCGACCTTTGCGCGTGGGATGCGATCAGCGCGCCCTGCAAAGCCACTTTGCCCGGCTGCAATCCGCGATTGCACCGCGCCAGTGCGGATCCTGAGGCGGCAGCGCGAGTACGCGCAAAAAATTCGAACCCACTTCACGGTTGCGCGCCTGTGCGCCGGCGCCAGGAGCGGGGGTGCAATGTTCCACGTGGAACATTGTGCATAAGGGAGATCCCACGCCCTTCTGGAGAAGCGACCACGTCTGTGCTAACCTGTTGAACCACTGTGCGGAAGACCAGGATCTTCATCTTGATCGCGGCCCTGGCAGCCGGCTGTACACCGGCGCATTATCGTGATTCTGCGGACCGGCAGGTTGAGCGGATCCTTGCGGAACGCAAGCAGGGCGTGCTGGACTATCAACCCGATACCGACCTGCAGCCGATCGAGGAGCACATCGCCCGACCGCGACGGGCTGCGTATGAGCGCATTCCGGTGACGCGCCTGCCCCCACCGGCTCCACCGCCGCTGGAACCGATCGACGAATCGCTGCCGTGGTCGCTGCTGGGTCCGGAAGAACCGCTGGTGCCGGACCTGGAACCAACCTCCAGCGAGGACGACATCTTCGGCCTGGCAGCCGAGCTGGATCGAGAAGCCGCCCGATATCGCTATGGACCACCGGCGCCGGGAGATCCGGTGCGACAGCTGGATCTGTTCAGCGCCCTGGAATATGCCATTCAGAACAGCCGAACGTATCAGTCGCGGCTTGAGGATCTGTACCTGGCTGCGCTGGATGTCACGCTGGAACGTCACCTGTTCACACCGCGCCCCTTTGCCCGGACCAATGTCGAGTACACCGGTGGGCGCTTCGATGATGTGAACTACCGCTCAGCACTGGCGGTAACGCAGTCCATCGGCATCCGCCAGCAGCTTCCGTACGGTGGCGAGATCGTGGCGGAGGGATTGGTCGACTTTGTCTCCGCCCTCAGCGGCGAGATAGAAAGCGGCGAATCGGCGGAAGTGGCGATCCGCGGCGCGATTCCGCTGCTGCGCGGTGCGGGATGGGTTAACCTCGAACCGCTGATCCAGTCGGAGCGCTCGCTGATCTACGAGATCCGCGACTTCGAGAACTTCCGGCGCGAGCTCCTGGTGAACATCGCCTCGCGCTACTTCAACCTGCTTAATGCCCAACAGGGCCTGGCCAACCGCCGGTACAACTACGCGAACCTGCTGGAGCTGACGCGGCGCACACAAGCTCTGTACGAGGCGGGCCGCATCCGCTTCCTGGAGGTGCAGCGATCCACCCAGGCGCTGTTGCGTGCAGAACGGCTGCTGGTGTCGGCGCAGGACAACTACCGCACGCGCCTCGATGAGTTCAAGCTGCTGATCGGCATGCCGATCGAAGAAGAACTGGAGATCATTCCCGTTTCGCTGGAAGTGGAAGTGCCTCAGCTTCCGCTGACTGAGGTGATCGAACTGGCGCGGCAATATCGCCTGGATCTACAGACGGCCCGCGATCGTATTGAGGATGCCCAGCGCAACGTACAACTGGCAGCCAACGGGCTGCTGCCCGATCTGGATCTGACAGCCGGCGTGGGGGTGCGGAATCCTTCCGACTCTCCTGCCCGTCGCCTGGATGATCGCACGACGACCTACAGTGCCGGCATCTCGTTGGACTGGCCGCTAGATCGCTTGGCAGAGCGCAATGCCTACCGCCGTGCCTTGATCTTCCTGCAACGCGCCCAGCGGGATTATGAAGAGATACAGGAACGGATCAGCATTGATGCGCGGG
>CAZSJB010000273.1:0-4969 GCA_964606625.1 uncultured Tepidisphaeraceae bacterium
GGGGCGCCTTGCGGTCATCAGCTTCCAGTCGACGGAAGACCGCCTCGTCAAGCAGGCATTGCGGTCGGCGGAGCAGACCGGGCTTGTGCGAATCATCACCAAAAAGCCCATCGCACCCACCGAAACCGAAATTGCCCGCAACCCGAGAGCGCGCTCCGCCAAGCTGAGAGTGGCAGAACGATGCAACCACGGATGAACTCCGATCAACACCGCTAGGATGGCAGAAACGGGCCGGATTCCATGCCGGAAACGCCCCACCGCCACGCCCCAGATCCGTGTTCGTCCGCGGTTGCATCAAAAGACGTATTCCTACCGAGGTGTGACATGACGCGCGAGACCAAGATTGGCCTGCTGGTTGGGCTGGCTTTCATTATTCTGATCGGCATCCTGCTGAGCGATCACCTCTCAGTAAGCACCGAACCGCCCCAGGCTGTCCTCGCGCAAGCCGGTGAAAGCGTGCGAGAAGGGATCACCGTCCCCGGCGGCCCGGCCCAGCCGGCCCAGACACCCGCGGTCCCCCAGGAAATCCAGCCGACCCAGACCGTCCCCACGCGCCAGGACTTGTACGCGCCGCGCCCCGAAGATGCGGTCGTCTCGATCGTTCCCGGCGCCCAGAACCGCCAGGACGCTCCGGTCTCCATCCGCTACTACAGCCCCTCGCCAAGCACCGCGCCGCTGCCCAGCGGGCAGTACCAGATCGTGACCAGCGAGCAGGTGGTGGGCATTACGCCCCCAGCCCAGCCCAGCAATGTGCCCCCACAGGAAACCGTCCAGCCGCCGGTCATCACGGAAACCCCCGTTCCGCTGGATGACCTGGCACGCCATGACCTGCCGCCCGCCCTCCAGCGGTTGGCCCAGCATGAGGAACTGGTCGTCGTCAACGATCGCGGTACAGCCCAGCCGGTTACCCAGCGCGACACCCGTGCCCCGATCCAGGCACGAGAATACGTCGCCCAACCGGGAGACTCGCTGTCCAAGATTGCGGCCCGCTTCTATGGCCGCAGCACGCCTGAGTCGCGTGCCCTGCTGATCAAAGCCAATCCTTCCTTGAAGGGTAACCCCAATCTCGTGGTTGCCGGCCGCACCTACCTGATCCCCGAACAGTCGGTCAGCGACGCACCGGCCATCCAGGCCAGCAGCACCAGCGGCAGCACCCGTTCCACCCGCAACGGCCAGTACATTTACACCGTCAAGCCAGGCGACAGCCTCTGGAAAATCGCCAATGAGCAGCTTGGCGATCCCGCGGAGATCAAAACGATCAAGGCGCTGAACCAGGACGTGCTTAAGGGCAGCGATGTGGTCCGCGTTGGCATGAAGCTGCGCCTGCCCGGCGAGCCGGTCGCCTCGGCTGGGTAATAAGAGGAACTCTTGGGCGGCATGGGCATCTGGCCCATGCCGATCCGAATGGCTGTCTGCACGGGCAAGGCGTCCGTGCCACGAAAAACGTCAAGCATAAAGCAGTCAAATGGTGAAGTTCATTCTCTGCCTGGTCTGTTCACTGGTTTTGGCGGGTCTGACCATGCAACTGCGTCAGCAGAGCCGCGACCTGGCCTATCAGAACAACCGCCTGCACTCCCAGATCAAAGCCCAGCAAGCCCAACTCTGGAACCAGCAGTTGCGCATCGCCGCCTATACCGCCCCGCCCGCCATCACCGAAACCGTCGGCCAGCACGACCTGGACCTCGTCCCCATCCGTCCCACCTCCCACGCACACCAGCGGTAGCCCCCTATCGCCGGCTACCCCGCTACTCACCCGCCACATCCTTCCCAGCGTGGGATCTTTGGGAGCTATTTTTCGATTCCCACGAGTGGGCGGGTCAATTCACGAAAACCGGCGGGTATGTCAACCTGCAAGCCCTAGGCCGCGTAAAGCGGCTGAAACTCGACCCAGACATCATTGAGAATCCGCTTTTCAACATCCGTCTGAATCTCAGCCCTTCGCATATGCTTTGCTGCCTTTCCCAGTACCAGGCCCATCCATTTCCTGCTTTTGCCCAATAAACCGTCCAGACGGAATAATCGGAATGAATTATCCAGTCGATGATGGCAACGCACAAAATGGCGCGCTGGGATGAAATTTTGATTTACCGGTGAGACGGCCGCCATAACCATACTGGCAGTCTGCGCTGGACGGGGAAGTACATCACCCAGCGCCTCCGGAGCGAAATCCATGCGACACATCAAACGGCTGATGCCCTGGTGGGCAAGGTTCGGGGCCAAAACACTCCTGGCGCAGGCCGGAATCACTTACCGCACCCTCCGAGCCCTGGGCATGACGCGCCACGGGGGAATGGATCGCCCCGCGATAGCACTTGAAACATTCAGCCGTCACGCACGGGCAGCGGGGTTCCCTCGCAACGGCCAGCCATTCAGTGTCCTGGAGCTGGGGCCGGGCGACGCGCTGAACACCGCCCCAATCGCTGCCGCGCTGGGTGCGTCGCGCGTCCATTTGATCGATGCCGCCGCCGATGCCCGCCAGTCAACGCACACCTACCGGCTGATGATCGAGTTCCTACGGCAACAGGGAAAGGATGTCTCGCGCATCGAGCCGTTTGACGACCTGCCGCAATTGCTCTTCAACTGTAACGCGACCTACGAGACCGACGGTTTGGCGGCACTGAAGCGAATCCCTGATCAGTCGGTCGACTTCATCTTTTCCAATGCGGTGCTACAGCACGTGCGCCGTCATGATCTGCCGCGAACGCTTCGCGAGTTACGACGCATCATTAAACCGGACGGCGCGGCATCGCACAGCATCGGGATCTGGGATCAGATCGGCTTTGCGCTCAATCACCTGCGCTTCAGCCGGCAATTCTGGGAATCACGCTTTGTCGCCCGATCCGGATGCTATACCAATCGCGTGCGGTTCAGCCAGATGATCCGTCTATTCAGGCGATGCGGCTTCGATGTTGAGGTGACAGAGGTCAACCGCTGGCCGACGCTGCCCACACCGCGTCGAAAGATGAACCGTATGTTCCATCGCTTTGACGACGACGACCTGCGCGTTTATTCCTACAATGTCACCCTGCGGCCGTCGGGGCAGACGCGCAGCGATCAGCCGCCCCAAACCGAACTGGTAACTGCATAGTTGATCCCAGGCAGCCGACGATTGTTGCCGAAGGACGCGCCAAAGCACGTCCCATGCGTCGCTTTATATCTATATCCCCGCTTTATAAGTAAGCACATCGACCACAGCCGTTCTCGATGGAAACACGATCCCCAATTGCCTGTCATCAACCGGCTTGTTCGCCACGTTGATCGAGAATCACAGGCGGGACGCCGGCGCTCCACAACAACTCGTAAACCTGTGGCAGGATGGCACCAGCCGTATCGCCATCAATCAACGCAAACCTATAACAGGAAGGATACCTGGGATGGGACAAACCCTTGTTCCTGGGAAGAGGGAACTTTCTCCTCAATGTTTCAGAAGCCAGCATGTCTACTATAGGTCAGGACGGAGAGCTACCGCCCGCCTTTCAGGGGACAGTGGGGTTTCAGATATTGGATTGGATGACCATTTCAGGCCGCCTGCGACGCGATGGACCTCTTAGGTGCCGGCTGCACACCAGTTGGCATTAAGGAGGCGGGCCTTGGAAAACGAACCAATCAAAGCCACGTCATTTTGTTCAAAAGTCGCATTTTTAAGCAGAAAATGAGGTTGGAGGAGGAATCTGGGCTGTGGAGGATTTTTAAAACGGACCCATCAGGTCCACCACCTGCAATACAGGAAGTTACCCATTGGCGGTCAGCAGTCGGCAGTTGGCCGTTGAGGGGATATACTTGCCGGGACTTGGATATGGAGATTTTCACAGGACTGAATGGATTGCGGCAGTTACCAGCTGGGTGCGTGATGACCATCGGGAACTACGATGGCATACACGTCGGGCATCAACGGTTGATCGAGGTCTGCCGGAGCCTGCGCACGCCGCAAACCAGCGGTCTGGCGGTTGTCACGTTCGAGCCGCACCCGCTGACGGTGCTGCGACCGCAGTTGGCGCCGCCCCGGCTGACACCGCGCGCGATCAAGTCGCAATTGCTGGCGGAGGCAGGCGTGGATTATGTGGTGGAATTGCCCCCCGCGCCGGAAGTATTGAACCTGACGGCTGAGCAATTCTGGGTATTGCTCCGAGATAAGGTCCGCCCCACCGATCTGGTCGAGGGAGAGAACTTCAATTTCGGCAAGGACCGCGGCGGCAACATCGAGCGGCTGCGCAAATGGACGGAGGAATCGGACATCCGTCTGCATGTGGTCGACCCGGTGACGGTGGTGCTGCTGGATTTGCAGGAAGTGGCAGTGAGCAGCTCGCTGATTCGATGGCTGCTGGCCAACGGACGCGTGCGTGACGCAGCCATCTGTCTGGGACACGCCTATGTGCTGGAAGGCAAGGTCATCAAAGGCCACCAGCGCGGCCGGACGATTGGCGTTCCCACAGCCAACCTGGATTGCGGCGATCAGCACATCCCCGCCGACGGGGTGTACGCCGCCCGCTGCACCGTGGACGGTCGGCGATGGCCGGTCGCCCTGAGCATCGGCACGCTGCCAACCTTCGGCAAGCATCAGCGGCAGGTGGAAGCGCACCTGATCGGATATGATGGCAATCTGTATGATCGGGTGTTGCAGGTGGAAATTGTCGACTGGCTGCGCGATCAGCGGAAGTTTCCGGATGTCCAATCCCTGAAGGTGAAAATGCAGGAAGATATCCAGACCGCCATTCACCTGGCGGATATGGATCCGGCAAGGGCAATTGCCGTGGCGTAGAAGCAAGTGCCGAGTTACGAGATGTGAGTTGCGAGTAAAATCCCGAGAATCATCACTCAGTCACCCGCTCACTCAACCACTCAATATCCATGCGTCTTTTCATCATCGCCAATTACGAAAAGCCCCAGGTCAAGCCCGCCCTGGCTGAGATGCTTCCCTGGCTGCGCGATCAGGTTGACGTGATCGGGCTCGACACCGGGGGCCAAGGGG
>CAZSJB010000274.1:0-4935 GCA_964606625.1 uncultured Tepidisphaeraceae bacterium
AATGCACTGATCGGGATGAAGGTCACGTCCGGCACGTCGAGCTTGGCACTGAACTCCGTGAAATCATTGACGATCTTGTCGAACACGTCCTTGGACCAGTCGACCAAGTCCATCTTGTTGATGGCGAC
This sequence comes from uncultured Tepidisphaeraceae bacterium, assembly GCA_964606625.1. Classification (GTDB taxonomy): domain Bacteria; phylum Planctomycetota; class Phycisphaerae; order Tepidisphaerales; family Tepidisphaeraceae; genus CALEKX01. The sequence goes on from CAZSJB010000274.1 coordinate 129, forward strand.
CACGATGTGCCGGATGCCCAGCAGCGATGCGATAAAAGCATGGCGCCGCGACTGCGTGACCACGCCATTGCGCGCATCGATCAGCACGATGGCAAGGTTGGCGGTGGACGCACCGGTCACCATGTTGCGAGTGTACTGCTCGTGACCGGGCGTGTCGGCGATGATGAACTTGCGGTTGGGCGTGGAGAAGTAGCGATAGGCGACGTCGATGGTGATGCCCTGTTCTCGCTCGGCTTTGAGGCCGTCGGTGACAAAGGACAAGTCCAGCTCCGTCTGCGTGGTTCCCTTTTTCTCCGAAGCACTGCGGATCGAATCGAGTTGATCTTCGTAGATGGCTTTGGATTCAAACAGCAGGCGGCCGATGAGGGTGCTCTTGCCGTCATCAACGCTGCCGGCCGTCGCGAGACGCAACAGATCCTTCTTCTGGGTCTGCTCAACAAATGAGAGGGTTTCGGTCATGAGGGTTCATCTTTGCGATTTGCAATGTGCGATGGACGATTCAATTGCAAATCGAAATTTCTCAGAAATAACCTTCGCGCTTCTTTTCTTCCATCGAGCCTTCGCCGCGTTCCTTGTCAACGGCTCGGTTCTGACGCTCGGAGTTTCGGGCAATCATGATTTCTTCCACGATCTTCTCGAGCGTATCAGCATCGGATTCTACGGCGCCGGTACAAAGCTGGCAGCCAAGCGTGCGGAAGCGGACGCGCCGCATCTCAACCTTCTCGCCAGGAAGCGGTTTGACGATCTCGCCGACATAGACCAGCATGCCGTCGCGCCGGACAACCGGACGTTCCGCCGCGTAGTACAGCGGAACAATGGGGATCTTCTCCTGGTGGATGTACATCCAGATATCCAGCTCGGTCCAGTTGCTCAGCGGAAAAACACGAAAGCTCTCCCCGCGTGCGTGCTGAGTGTTGTACAAGTTCCACAGCTCAGGACGCTGGTTCTTGGGATCCCATTGCTGGTAGCGGTCGCGGAAGCTGAGGATACGTTCCTTGGCGCGGCTTTTTTCCTCGTCGCGCCGCGCTCCGCCGAAGGCGGCGTCGAATTTGTATTCGGTGAGCGCATCGACCAGTGCCTTGCGCTTGAGCAGTTCGGCGCAGGTGGTGCAGTCCCAGCATTCGACCGGACCGATGCGGTTCAGATCAGCCTTGTTGGTATAGACGATCAGCTTGGCGCCGGCTTCGGCAGCCATGCGATCGCGATATTCGATCATCTCCTTGAACTTGAAGGTGGTGTCAATGTGCATCAGCGGGAAAGGCAGTGGCCCGGGAGCAAAGGCCTTTTTCGCGATATGCAGCATGACCGCGGAGTCTTTGCCAACACTGAAGAGCATGACGGGATTTTCACACTCAGCCACCACCTCGCGCATGATGTGGATGGCTTCGGCTTCAAGTTGCTGAAGATGCGACAGAAGGTAGGACGACATTACGCGGTTCCGGATTGTACTTGCCACCAAGGGGCACAGATCAAAAAGAGTTACCCCCATCAGCAGCGAACTTCCCACTTATAGCGAAATTCTCACAGCAGTTAAGACGGCATCATGAATCGGGCCATTGGTAGCAACGATCCCACGGTTGTTTTTCAGCTCACGGCCCTGCGTGAAGTCGAGCGGTTTGCCGTCGATGTCGGTAACACGGCCGCCGGCCTGTTCGATGATCAGCGAGCCTGCGGCGTGATCCCAGATTTTTTCACGATAATCGGCGCGAGTGGGCAGCCGCAAGTAAATCGATGCAGCCCCGGTTGCAACCGCTGCGTATTTTGCTTGGCTGTCCATTCGCAAGGGGGGCTGAGTGATGCCCAGGCGATCGGCAATTTGCTGCGACAACGATTGGTCGCTGTGCCCGGATTCAACCGATTCGCAGAATCGTGCTTCTTTCAACTTCTTGTTGGAGCTGGTTTTGACCGGCTGCTGGCCAGCCAGTCCCTTGCCGTCCAGCGGCAGGAGGGTGGTTCCATGGCCGCGAACGGCTGCAAAGATCGCCCCCGGTTGGCCGTCCGGACCTTCCATGCCCGGGCATGCCAGGAAACCGAATTGGACGACCCCATTCTCAATCAACGCCAGAGCGACGGCATATTGCTCGCCTCGCAAGAAACCCTTGGTGCCGTCGATCGGATCCAGCGTCCAGTACGTACCACTCGCCGAGGCCTGTCCCGCCTGGTCGATCAATTCCATGACGCGTTCGGCGCTAATGGATTCGCCAAGAGCGTGGCTCGCCCGGGCGGTGACCGCATCGCGTTGGGCTCGGTTGGCAGGATCGCGCAGGAGGGTGGCATCCTCTTCGCCCACAACGGGAATCCCCAACTCAGCCAGCCTTGCGCAAACAATGGTCTGAGAAGCCAGGTCGGCAATCGTGACAGGGCTTTTATCCTTTTTTTCAAGGGTCTGGGCGGTGACCAGATCCTGCTGAACAGCGATGCATGCCTGGGCCGCCGCGCGTACAGCCGCAAGCGCCCGCTGAGCGACCTCACCGGTAAGTTGGTAATCGGAACGTTTCTGCATAATTCTGATAGGGATAGTAGGGAATTTGCTGACGGGCGTCAAACAGGCGGCGACATTTTAGGCTTAAGACATGTGATCGGATGTCACTGCCACAGCCGGCTGAGGCACCACCGACACCGTCCGTGCCCGGCGGCGGCGCATCAACAGCGCACCCAGGTCATCCAGGAGGGTGTACACCACCGGCGTCACCAGAAGCGTCAGCAGCAGCGACAGGGATTGGCCGCCGATTACGACCACGGCTACAGCGCGCCGCTCCTCGGCACCCGGACCCGTGCCCAGCCAAAGCGGCATCATACCCGCCACCAGGCAGAGCGTGGTCATCAGGATAGGACGCAGACGGTCGCGGCAGCCTTCAATGACCGCATCGTATTGCGATCGGCCCGCGCGACGAAGCTGGTTCATATGGTCAATCTGCAAAATGGCATTCTTCTTCACGATGCCAAACAGCACCAGGATTCCCAACGCCGAATAGAGGTTCAGTTGCTCACCCGCCAGCCACAGCGACAGCAGCGCAAAGGGAACCGCCAGCGGTAGCGACAGCAGAATCGTCAGTGGATGGACCAGGTGCTCATACTGGCTGGCCAGGATCATGTACATCAGGATGACGGACATGATGAACGCAAAGATGAACTCATTGTAAGTACGTTCGAACTCACGTCCCTGTCCGCGCACCGAGACTGTATAACCGGGCTCCATGCCCATCGCTTCAGCTTCCGCGAGCAGGGCCTGCGTGCGGTCCGCCAGCGCGTACCCGGGAGCAATGTTGGCCCGAACGCGGGCATCGCGGCCGCGATCCAGGCGATCGATGCGGGCTGCGGCGATGCGTTCTTCCACCTCAGCCAGGTTCGCCAGCTCGATCAGGCGTCCATCACTTCCCGCCAGCAGGAGCGTCGGCAGATCCTCCGGATTGCTGCGATACTGTTCATGCAGGCGCAGACGTACGTCGTAGTTTTCATTGGTCAGCGGATCGCGGAATCGGCTGATCTCCTGGTCGCCACCGACCATCAGACGCAGCGCGGTTCCGATGTCGCGGCTGCTGATCCCCAGGTCCGCCGCGCGCTCGCGATCGATCTTGACGTGCAGCTCGGGTTTTTCGAGTTCCAGGGTCGTGTCGATGTTAATGATTCCACCAATCGCTTCAGCGCGCCGGGCCAGTTCGTTGGAGTAGGCTGCGAGCTGATGCAGATCCGGGCCGGAGATAGAAAAGTCAATGTCGGAGTTGCCGCCTCCAATGTTGAATCCCGCATAGCCGCGTACGCGGACGCTGATGCCGCGCGGACCATACTTCTCCAGGAGCAGGCGGCGGATCTTCATCATCACGTCGGTCTGGGTGTAGTTACCGCGGAAGGCTTCAAAGGGATCGCCGCTGATCAAGCCCCGCCAGATGCGCCCGAAGGTCCAGTAGCGTTCATGGTGAGGGGCGATGGCGACATGGATATTGCCCTGGTTCACACCTCCTATCCATCCCCCGCCTGCGTTGGACATGATCATCCGCACCTCAGGAACAGCCATGAGGTCGGCTTCGATTTGTTTCATGACGTCGTCGATGGCGGCGAAAGAGGTGCCCTGTTCGGCTTCGATGTCCACGCGGAACTCGGCTTCGTCAGCGCCCTGGGGAAGGTATCCCATCTGAACCATCCTGAAGATGGGGACTGCGCTGAGCATGACACCCACCGCGAAGACGGCGGTTGCCAGGCGATGTCGCATGACGAAGCGGAGCATGGCCGTGTAGACCAGGTCGATCCAGTAATAGAACCCGCCGCGGCTGCCGTGGCCATTGGCCCGGCTGGCGGCCTTGGCTGCATCGGCTCCGAGCATGCGCGCCGAGAGGGTGGGGGTCAGCACGAAGCTGACCAGCAGGCTGACCATCACCGCCACGGCCGCCGTGATGCCGAACTGGTAGAGGAATCGTCCGCTGATGGAACTCATGAACGAGACGGGCACGAAGATGACTGCCAGCGACAGAGTTGTCGCCAGCACCGCCAGAGCAATTTCGGCTGTGCCCTGGCGGGCGGCCTCCATCGGATGCATGCCCTTTTCCTCGACGAACCGGAAGATGTTTTCCAGGACGACGATGGCATCGTCGATGACGATGCCGACCATCAGCACCAACGCGAGCATGGTGACGCTGTTGAGGGTGAAATCCAGGACCCACATCATCCCGAAGGTGCTGATGACGGAGGTGGGGATGGCGACGCCGGCGATGACGGTGGATCGCCAGCTTCGCGTGAAGGCTAAGACCACCAGGCAGGCCAGGAAAGATCCGAGCAGCAGGTGGATGTTGATTTCATGCAGTGCAGCGTG
>CAZSJB010000275.1:0-4918 GCA_964606625.1 uncultured Tepidisphaeraceae bacterium
AATCCATGCCACCCACCAGTAGGCGGTCATGTGGGTATGCACCGTGGCAGCCGCGTTGTCCGGATCAAATCCCAAGGTGGTTCCAAACAGGTGATACTTCAGGCTGAGCACATGAAACAGCATGAACAGCACGATGATGATTGCGCTGATGCGCTGTAGGGTATAGGCCCAGTTCTTGCCGTAGCTGTAACTGCCGACGTTGGGCTGGCCCGTTGCGGCAATCCAGATGCCGTAGATCGTGTGGTAGATGATCGGCAGGTAGATGAATCCCCACTCGATCGCCCACAACAGGGGCAGGTCGTGAATCTTGTTTACTTGCACCTGGTACACGTCACCGAGTTGGGCGATGGTCGCGTTCACGATCAGGTGCACGACCAGGTATCCGCCGAAGATGATGCCCGTCAGCGAGTGGAGCCGCCGCAGCAGAAAATGCCGCGAACCACCGATTGCATGTACCGCGTAATCAGGAGCCGTTGCCGTGGTCACGAGATCAGTCCTTTCGTAGCCAGAAGTCTGCGCGATTATAGAGGAGCGGGCAAGGTCTGCAAAATACGTTAAATAAATAGGTTGTCGTAAGGTCCGTTGATCCCGGGCGCGCCGTCTTGAGGTGATGCGCATCCCCCCGTACACTCGACGGTTTCACAGAACAGGAGTTGAAAACACGATGGGACTGCTCGAAGGAAAAAAAGGACTGATTCTCAACATCGCCAATGACCGCAGCATCGCGGCCCACATCGCAGCCAACTGCGTGAAGCAGGGGGCGACCTGCGGGTTCGGATTCCTGCCGATGGACAACCGGGAAAAGTCCGAACGGCGGGTGCGCAAGGCGATGCAGGAAATGGGATTTGCTGATTCCTGGCTGCATCCGTGCGATGTCAGCAGCGATGAATCGATCGAGCAGTTCTTCCGCGCAGCCAAGGAGCAGCTTGGCAAGATCGATTTCCTGGTTCACTCGTTGGCGTTCGCCAACCGCGACTATCTCAAGAAAGAGCCGGGGAACTTTCTCTCCACGCCGCGCGAGGTCTATGCCCAGGCGGTGGACATCAGCTCTTATTCGCTGCTGGCGCTGGCCCGGGCCGCCGCTCCCTTGATGACCGAAGGCGGATCCATCATCGCGCTGACCTACCTGGGAGCCAACCAGGTCATCCCCGGCTACAACGTCATGGGTGTCGCCAAGGCTGCCTTGGAAGCCACCGCCCGATACCTCGCCTGGGAGCTGGGGTCGCAGAATATCCGCGTGAACACCCTTTCAGCCGGCCCGGTCAAAACCCTCTCCGCCATGGCTGTGGGGGGGATCGATGAAATGTTCACCCATACCGAGCGCAAGGCACCCCTCCACCGCAACATCGATGCCGATGAGGTCGGCAAGACCGCCGTCTACCTGCTGTCGGATCTCTCAAGCGGCGTCACGGGAGAAAATATCTTCGTTGACAGCGGCTTCAACATCGTGGGCCTGTAACGGTGGACGCGATGCTCCCCCAGCGGACGGTCGGCGCCGATTGACGATCGCATACGCAACCGCGTACGGCCGCATCGGCCATGCGCCGCCGGAGGGTGTGCGGCCCTGAAGGCTAGCTGCGCTGAACCATTTCCAGAGTGTGCGTATCCAGTTCATGGTCTGTCTCCACTGGATATTCTTGGCGTGCGCACTACACTAGAACAGATTCAGAAGATCAAAATTGATACCGGTACAGTTTGCGAATCAGTAACTGTGCCGGTCAATTTGCCCTTGATCTGTTCTTGCGGAGTCCGCCATGACGCTCAAACTCGACACGCCTGCCGATGATCAGCGCCTTTTCGAGCGGGTGGCCTCCGAAGTCACGCGCATGATCGACAGCGGCGCACTGCTACCCGGCCAGCGTCTGCCGTCTGTACGACGCATGCGCGATCAGTTTGGTGTCAGCATCTCGACCGTTCTGGAAGCCTATCGCCTCTTGGAAAATCGCGGGCTGATCTTCACCAAGCCGCAGTCCGGTCACTACGTTCGGCGTCGCTCGTCGCCTCTGCTGAAAGAGCCCGGCCAGAGCAAACCGCTCGCCCAACCCGGTTCGCTGGATGTGCCTTTGTCGATGTCCCTGGCGAATGACCTCGGTCAGCCGGCGAAAATCCAGTTCGGAGCCGCCATTCCTTCCGTCGAACTGCTGCCAACGGCTGCCATCAGCCGGGCAATGGCCCGGGTGGTGCGCAATCAGCCGCAGCGCGCCCATGGCTATGGCGTGCCCGCCGGTGCCATTGAGCTGCGCCAACAGATCAGCCGTCGCATGCTCGATGCCGGCTGTACGGTGTCGCCTGATGAGCTGGTCATTACCCATGGCTGCAAGGAAGCGGTTTATCTTGCGCTGCAGTCGGTCGCCGCCCCGGGCGATACCGTGGCTGTGGAGTCGCCCACTTACTATGGCCTGCTCGAAGCCATCCACGCCCATCGCCTCAAGGCTTTGCCGATTGCCTCCGATCCCCAACAGGGTGTTTGCCTGGAAGCCCTGGCGGCTGCATTGGAACGCGGGGTGAAGGCGATCGTGGTGATTCCCAATTTCAGCAATCCGCTGGGCACGCGAATGAGCGACGACCGCAAGCGCAAGCTGCTCAAGCTCGCAGTCGATTGTGGCGTTCCGATCATTGAGGATGACATCTACGGTGAACTGCCGCATGACGGCCCGCGCCCGCATGCGCTGCGCGCGCTGGATGACGGCAACCACGTGATCTACTGCTCCTCGTTCAGCAAGACGATCTCGCCGGGGCTGCGCGTGGGGTGGTGCGCACCGGGCAAGTACTATCAGCCGTACGTGCAGGCGAAGATGATGCTCTCGCAGATGAACACGATGCCGCCGCAACTGGCGATTGCTGAATACCTGGCCAATGGGGGCTATGATCGGCACCTGCGGCGCCTGCGACGCGCCTACCGGGAGCAGACTGCCCGCATCATCGACGCCGTCAGCCGATACTTCCCGCCCGGCACGAAAGTCACCCGGCCGACCGGCGGCCATGTCATCTGGATCGAGCTGCCGCCCCCGATCGATACGATGCAGCTCCACGCTGACGCCGCGACGAACGGCATCTCCATTGCCCCCGGTCCGCTGTTCGCCGTCCATGGCGAGTACCGCAATTGCTTTCGCCTCAACGCCGGCCTGCCTTGGTCTCCGGCGATCGACCATGCCCTGCAAACGCTCGCCCGGCTCGCCAAGGCTCAACTTGTGTAGCGAGGGCAATTGGCGACAGATCTCAGCAGGAATATAAAAAAATTGAGTTGACTCGCGTCGTTTGTTAGGGTAATATTTGCATTCCGCGCAGCTCTTGCTGCCGCCTTACGCAGACGAGGGGAGAAGTGGGTTGGGTTAGCGCGTCCGAACCCACTCAAACCCACTAAAACCGCGTTTTAAGAGCGTTATCGCGGGTGAAGTGGGTTATCAGCCGAAAAATGCGAACCCAATTGCCGGAAGGAGACCCCTCTGTAACGACAGCCGCGGACATCTTCATGGCAGCGCGCCTGGGCGATCTGGGACTGATCGAGCGACTGGTTGATGCGGATCGGTCCTGCCTGGCTGCGCGGGGCAACGCGCCCGGGGCAGATCAGGTGCATTACCGCCCGCCGTACCAGCGGACGCACAGCATGTAGAGAATCACGAAGTAGAATGCGAAGGCGGCGATCGTAATCATCCCCGCGATTCCACCGCCAATCAGAAAGGTCAGGACTGAGACAGGAGCGATCAGCAGAACACCGGCGATCGCGAGCAATTTCATCCGTGCGGGGATTCGTGTTGTCATGGGATCCGGAGGTTAAACGCGGAAATGGTAGCGATCTGCCAGGTCTTCCGCCAAGTACCGGAAGTTGCTTTTTTGAACCCAGCCGGGAATGCCCCCAGCGGCTATACTCGCCGGGCGAAGGAGATCATGTCATGAAATATCGGATTCTCGGGAAAACAGGCGTGAAGGTGTCGGTCATCGGTATCGGCACCTGGCAATTCGGCGGCGAGTGGGGCAAGACGTTCACACAGGAAGAAGTCGATGCCATGTTCCGTCGGGGCAGCGATCTGGGGATCAACCTGGTCGACACAGCCGAGTGCTACGGTGATCACCTGTCCGAATCGCTTGTCGGCAAGGCTATCGAAGGAGAACGGGAGAAATGGGTGATTGCGACCAAGTTCGGCCACAAGTTCACCGGCAACTTCCAGCGCGCCGAGCCGCGATCCCCTGCGGATGTGCGCCAGCAACTTGAGGATTCACTCAAGGCGCTGCGCACGGATTACATCGACCTGTACCAGTATCACTCGTGGGGCGATGAGCAGTTCTTCGATGACGATGTGCTGGCGGAGTTGCGGAAGATGCTGGACGAGGGAAAGATTCGCCACCTGGGCAATTCGGTCGGGAAAAATGACAATGTGCGCCAGGTGGGGGCTTCATCTGAGCGGAGCATTGAGTTCATCCAGATCGTCTACAATCGCCTGGACCGCGCGCCCGAGGAGACGACCTTCCCCATCTGCATCGAGCAGAACCTGGGCGTGCTGGCTCGTGTGCCGCTGGCCAGCGGGCTGCTGTCGGGCAAGTATCAGCCCGGGCATCAATTTGATCCCGGTGAAGTACGCGGCCGCCAGAAAGCCGAGCAGCGTGATGCTCGCCTTCGCGAGGTTCAGCAGATCGCCCAAAATGAAGTGCCCCGGGGCGTCAACATGGCAACCTGGGCGCTGGCGTGGTGCCTGCAGCACCCAGCCGTCACGTCGGTCATCCCCGGATGTAAGACCGTGGAGCAGGTGGAGTCCAATGCAAGTGCAGCGGACCTGGAGATGGTCCGCGATGATCATCCGCAGGCTGCGCGCTGATGTGACATGCATAACAAAAGGGCGACGCACGGATGCGTCGCCCCTGATCGCGTGGATCGTTCGGTTGTGCCAATCAGGCTGCACCAACGCCCAGCAGCCGTTCG